>NZ_JBFAKG010000002.1:203085-247378 GCF_040655595.1 Saccharopolyspora sp. NPDC050389 | reverse complement strand
ATATGGAAGCACGGTAACGTGTGGAGTTGACTGGTGCTGATAGGCCGAGGACTTGCTCACAAAGATTGCTACGCACCCACTATACGGTATCTGAGACAGCAACCAGGTGATGGTTGTTGTTGATAAGTGAAGATGATCGCGTGTCGATTATCGACGCCTCACGAGTTTCCCACCTGTGGGTGGGGTTGAGGGTTGTCGGTGGCGATGGCGGGGAGGGTCCGCCCGGTCCCATTCCGAACCCGGTAGCTAAGCTCCCCAGCGCTGATGGTACTGCACTCGACAGGGTGTGGGAGAGTAAGACACCGCCGACACACTATTTGAGAAGGGCCTCTTTTTCTTCTGGTTACCGGAAGAAAAAGAGGCCCTTCTTCTATTTCGGTGCCCGCTTACACCACCGCACGGCAAGCGCCTCGGCTGTGATGCGGACTACAGTCGGGGTGTGGACCATGCCAAGCTCACCAGCGACCAGCGCACGCTGAAGCCTCGCAGCAGCGAGGTGACCGAAGGAATGG
The DNA here is from genome assembly GCF_040655595.1 of Saccharopolyspora sp. NPDC050389. Classification (NCBI taxonomy): domain Bacteria; kingdom Bacillati; phylum Actinomycetota; class Actinomycetes; order Pseudonocardiales; family Pseudonocardiaceae; genus Saccharopolyspora; species Saccharopolyspora sp. NPDC050389. The sequence goes on along the minus strand of NZ_JBFAKG010000002.1, from coordinate 246,866 downwards.
AGCGGGCGGCGGCGCGCGGGATGTTGCGCGCCGTCGGCATGCAGGACGCCGACTTCGCGAAGCCCCAGATCGGGGTGGCTTCCTCGTGGAACGAGATCACCCCGTGCAACCTCTCGCTGCAGCGTCTGGCGCAGGCGGCGAAGGAAGGCGTGCACGAGGCCGGCGGATATCCGATGGAGTTCGGCACGATCTCCGTCTCCGACGGCATCTCGATGGGGCACGTCGGAATGCACTACTCCCTGGTGTCCCGGGAGATCATCGCGGACTCCGTCGAGACCGTGATGGAAGCCGAACGGCTGGACGGTTCTGTGCTGCTCGCGGGCTGCGACAAGAGCCTGCCGGGCATGCTGATGGCCGCGGCGAGGCTGGACCTGGCGTCGGTGTTCGTCTACGCCGGCTCGATCCTGCCGGGCCGTGTCGACGACCGCGAGGTCACCATCATCGACGCCTTCGAAGCGGTGGGGGCGTGCGCGCGCGGCCTCATCACGCGCGCCGAGGTGGATCGCATCGAGCGCGCCATCTGTCCGGGCGAGGGCGCCTGCGGCGGGATGTACACCGCGAACACCATGGCCTGCGCGGCCGAGGCGCTCGGCATGTCGGTGCCCGGGTCGGCCAGCCCTCCGTCGGTGGATCGGCGTCGTGACGCGGGTGCTCGCGAGGCCGGTCGGTTGGCGGTCGGCATGCTGGCCCGGCAGCTGACCGCTCGGCAGATCCTGACGAAGGAGGCGTTCGAGAACGCGATCGCGGTGACGATGGCCTTCGGCGGATCGACCAATGCGGTGCTGCACCTGCTCGCCATCGCCCGGGAGGCCGAGGTCGACCTGCGACTGGACGACTTCAACCGGATCGGCGATCGCGTGCCGCACCTGGCCGACGTCAAGCCCTTCGGCCGGTACGTGATGCCTGCGGTGGACCGGATCGGCGGCGTGCCGGTGATGATGAAGGCCCTGCTCGATGCTGGCCTGCTGCACGGCGACTGCATGACGGTGACCGGCCGCACCGTTGCGGAGAACCTCGCCGAACTCGATCCGCCGGACCTCGATGGCGAGGTGCTGCACCGGCTTTCGAACCCGATCCACCCCACCGGCGGGCTGACCATCCTGCGCGGATCGCTCGCGCCCGACGGCGCGGTGGTCAAGAGCGCGGGTTTCGACTCGACGAGTTTCGACGGCACGGCGCGCGTTTTCGACGGCGAGCAGGGTGCCATGGATGCCGTGGAGGACGGCACGCTGAAACCCGGCGATGTGGTCATCATCCGCTACGAGGGGCCGCGCGGCGGGCCGGGCATGCGGGAGATGCTCGCGGTGACCGGTGCGATCAAGGGTGCCGGACTGGGCAAGGACGTGCTGCTGGTGACGGACGGCCGATTCTCCGGCGGCACCACGGGATTGTGCATCGGGCACGTGGCGCCGGAGGCGACCGACGGCGGACCGATCGCGCTGGTGCGGGACGGCGACCCGATCCGCCTCGACCTCGCCAATCGCACCCTGGACCTGCTCGTCTCCGACGAAGAACTCCTGCGCCGCCGCGAGAACTGGTTTCCGCCGGCGCCGCGGTTCCGCAAGGGCGTGCTCGGCAAGTACGCGAAGCTGGTCGGCTCGGCGGCGGAAGGAGCGGTTTGCGAGTGATCAGGTTCGCGGGCCCTGCTGCGGCCGGGCCTGGAGCTGTTCCGCCATTTCCTTGGTGATCCGAGACGTCGTGCCGCACCAGGTGCAGGTCAACGCGTACCGGGTGCTGGTAGGGAACAGCGGGATGAAGAACAGCGTGAACTTGGTGATGCCCTTGTTGAGGGTCGTCGCGTACGTGCCGCGGCAGCCCGGGCAGGTGAGCTGCAGGCTGGCCAGCCGCTGGACCCTGCTCCGGAATCCCCAGATGATCACGCTTTCCTCCCCGGTGCGGTGTGTGATCGCCAGCCGACGTTAGGGCCGGCCGGGATTCGAGCGGGGCGGGTTGCTCGATCGTCGATGAGTGGGAGTGCTCACATCGAAGCGAACGGCCTGTTCGCGCCGCCTATCGGAGTGAACAGGCCGTTCGCTTTATGTCGCCGGGTTCAGTCCCAGGACAGGGAGCCGCCGGACTGGTATTCGATCACCCGGGTCTCGAAGAAGTTCTTCTCCTTCTTCAGATCCATGGCCTCCGACATCCACGGGAAGGGGTTGTCGGCCTCCGGGAACACCGGCTCCAGGCCCAGCTGGGCGCAGCGCCGGTTGGTGATGAAGTGCATGTACTGGGCGCAGAGCTCGGCGTTGATGCCGAGCAGCCCGCGCGGCATCGTGTCGCGCCCGTAGGCGATCTCCAGCTCGCAGGCCTCCGCCAGCATCCTCCGGATCTCCGCCTGGAACTCCTCGGTCCACAGGTGCGGGTTCTCCAGCTTGATCTGGTTGATGCAGTCGATGCCGAAGTTCAGGTGGATCGACTCGTCGCGCAGGATGTACTGGTACTGCTCGGCGATGCCGACCATCTTGTTCCGCCGGCCCAGCGCGAGGATCTGCGCGAACCCGGTGTAGAACCACATGCCCTCGAAGATCACGTAGAACGCCACGAGGTCGCGCAGGAATGCCTGGTCGGCCTCGGTGCTGCCGGTGGCGAAGTCGGGATCTTCCAGGCTGCGGGTGTACTGCAGCGCCCAGGCGTCCTTGTCGGCGATCGACGGGATCTCGCGGTACATGTTGAACAGCTCGCCCTCGTCGAGGCCGAGGCTTTCGCAGATGTACTGGAAGGTGTGGGTGTGCACGGCCTCTTCGAAGGCCTGGCGCAGCAGGTACTGGCGGCACTCGGGGTTGGTGATGTGCCGGTAGACGGCGAGCACGATGTTGTTGGCCACCAGGGATTCCGCGGTGGCGAAGAAGCCGAGGTTGCGCTTGAGCAGCAGGCGCTCGTCGGCGCTGAGCCCGTCGGCGGACTTCCACAGCGCGATGTCGGCCTGCATCGAGATCTCGGTGGGCATCCAGTGGTTGTTGCAGCCCGCGAGGTACTTCTCCCAGGCCCAGCCGTACTTGAGCGGGAGCAGCTGGTTGACGTCGGCGCGAGCGTTGATCATCGCCTTGTCGCCGACGGCGACGCGGCCGCCGGAGCGGTCGATCTCGCCGAGCCCGGCGGAAGTGTTCGGCTGGGTGGTGGTCATGCGCTGGTGCTCCAGAACGGTGATGCGGACAGTTTCAGCGAAACTGCGATGGGTGACTGGGGATGGTGTGGCCGGCGGAGCCGCCGCGCGCGAAGGTTCCCGATTTCAGGCAAAATCGGGAACCTTCGGCCCGCGGCCGGGCGTCCGGTGTCAGGCAGGGCCGGTATCGGCCGGCCGGCTCGTTCTCACTGGCAGGCTTCGCAGTCGGGGTCTTCGACCGAGCAGGCCGCGCCGGCCGACGCGGTCGGGATCTCCGAAACCGGGACCGCGGTCGGGACGGCGTTGAGCTTGCCGTCGGTGCCGCGCAGGGTGCTCTTCTCCACGTGGGTCGCGCTGGTGGAGCGCAGGTAGTACGTGGTCTTCAGGCCCTTGTGCCAGGCGAGCCGGTAGAGCTCGTCGAGCGTGCGGCCGCTGGGCCGGCTGACGTAGAGGTTCAGCGACTGCGCCTGGTCGATCCACTTCTGCCGACGCGCCGCAGCCTCCACCAGCCAGCGCGGTTCGATCTCGAACGCGGTGGCGTACAGGTCCTTGAGCTCCTGTGGGATCCGCTCGATCGGCAGCAGGCTGCCGTCGTGGAACTTCAGGTCCGCGACCATCGCCTCGTCCCACAGCCCGGCCCGCTTCAGGTCGGCGACCAGGTGCGGGTTGACCACGGTGAAGTCGCCGGACATGTTCGCCTTGACGTACAGGTTGCGGTAGACCGGCTCGATGGACTGGTTGACGCCGCAGATGTTGGAGATCGTGGCGGTCGGCGCGATGGCCATCACGTTGGAGTTGCGCATGCCGTCGCGCACCACCCGCGCCCGCAGCGCCTCCCAGTCCAGTGTGGACGATAGGTCCAGGTCGACGTCGCCGTCGCGGGCCTCGGCGAGCAGTTCGAGCGAGTCGATCGGCAGGACGCCGCGGCTCCACAGCGACCCGTCGAAGGACTCGTAGCGGCCGCGCTCGGCCGCGAGCGCGCTGGACGCGGCGATGGCGTGGTAGCTGATCTGCTCCATGCTGCGGTCGGCGAACTCCACCGCGGCATCCGACGACGCCGGGATGCGCTGCACGAACAGCGCGTCCGCGAAGCCCATCAGCCCCAGCCCGACCGGCCGGTGCCGCAGGTTGGACCGGCGCGCCTCGGGGATCGTGTAGAAGTTGATGTCGATGACGTTGTCCAGCATCCGCACGGCGATGCGGGTGGTGCGCTCCAGCTTCTCGGCGTCGATGCCGTCGGCGGTGACGTGCCGGGCCAGGTTGATCGACCCGAGGTTGCACACCGCCACCTCGTCGGTGCTGGTGTTCAGGGTGATCTCGGTGCAAAGGTTCGAGGAGTGCACGACGCCGTTGTGCTGCTGCGGTGAACGCAGGTTGCACGGGTCCTTGAAGGTGATCCAGGGGTGGCCGGTCTCGAAGAGCATGGTCAGCATCCGCCGCCACAACTCCACCGCTCGGACCCGCTTGAACACCTTGATCTCGCCGCGGTCGGCGGCCTGCTCGTAGGCGCGGTAGCGCTCGGCGAACGCCCGGCCGTAGAGGTCGTGCAGGTCCGGGGTCTCGTCCGGGGAGAACAGCGTCCACTGCCCGTCGGCCTCGACGCGGCGCAGGAACTCGTCGGGCACCCAGTTCGCCGTGTTCATGTCGTGGGTGCGGCGGCGGTCGTCGCCGGTGTTCTTGCGCAGGTCGAGGAACTCCTCGACGTCGATGTGCCAGGTCTCCAGGTACGCGCACACCGCGCCCTTGCGCCGGCCGCCCTGGTTGACCGCCACGGCGGTGTCGTTGGCGATCTTCAGGAACGGCACCACGCCCTGCGACTTGCCGTTGGTGCCGTTGATGTGGGCGCCGATGCCGCGCACCGGCGTCCAGTCGTTGCCCAGCCCGCCGGCGTACTTCGAAAGCAGCGCGTTGTTGCTGATCGAGTGGAAGATGCCGGACAGGTCGTCGTCCACAGTGGTCAGGAAGCAGGACGACAGCTGCGGCCGGGTGGTGCCGGCGTTGAACAGCGTCGGCGTCGAGCACATGAAGTCGAACGACGACAGCAGGTGGTAGAACTCGATGGCCCGGGCCTCGCGGTCGTCCTCGCGCAGCGCGAGGCCCATTGCGACCCGCATGAAGAACGCCTGCGGCAGCTCGAACCGGGTGCCGTCGTGGTGCAGGAAGTAGCGGTCGTAGAGGGTCTGCAGGCCGAGGAAGCCGAAGGTCAGGTCGCGTTCCGGAGCCAGCGCGCCGCCCAGTCGCGCCAGGTCGAAGGTGCCCAGCTCCGGGTCTAGCCGGTTCAGCTCGATGCCGCGCCGCACGTAGTCGGCGAAGTACTTCGGGTAGCGGGCGCGCATCTCCTCCTGGTCGGCCTCCTGCGGCTCGCTGAGGAAGCTCAGCGCCTCGCGCCGCATCCGGTCCAGCAGCAGCCGGGCGGTGACCTGCGAGTAGTTCGGTTCGGTCTCGATCAGCGTGCGCGCCGCCATGACCTGGGCCAATGCGAGCTCGTCGTCGCTGATGCCGGTGTAGCCGGTGCGTCGCACCTCGTCGAGCACGGCTTCCGCGGACACGCCGGACAGCCCGGCGCAGGCTTGGTGGACCACAGTGGACACGCGGGTCCAGTCGTTGAGTGTCGCCGTCACGGGCTCTCTCCCTCGCGAGCTCGGCGGACCACGACGGCGCGCGAGGAGACCCGGCGGCGGCAGCCGCTGGTCGTCCGCGCAGACCCGCCCTCGAGGTCCCGGACTGCACGCTTCGCGCGTGCACCGGCGGCAGGTCTTCGGACTCACGGGCGGCCTAGTGGTCGCGGCTTCCCAGGCTGCTCGCCCAGTGCTCTACCCGCTGCCGTTTCGGCAGTCGGGTCACGACGTTCGTTCCCGTTCACCGCTGCGGGGCAGTCCCGGATTCGCACCGGGTTCCCTCTTGCCTCACCGGATGCCTCCGGTGAACCACCAGCGATCGACACACTACATGTTGGGTTCAGAGACGGCGTGCATGGGCAGATAACGGCGTGGCGCGGTACCGGTCGACAGTCCGGGCGCATTGCCCGAGACTGGGCGGCCGAGGGCTGGCGAAAGGGGTACCGGTGGACGAGGCGAAGCTTCGGTCGTTGGTTTCGGAGTTGACCGTGGCGGACAAGGCGCTGCTGTTGACCGGCGCCGACTTCTGGACCCTGCACCCGATGCCCAAGATCGGGTTGCGGTCGCTGGTGCTCTCCGACGGCCCGAACGGGGTGCGCGGCACGACCTGGGACGAGCGCGACACCTCGCTGCTGTTCCCGGTGGCGTCCGCGCTGGCGGCGACGTGGGATCGGGCGGCGGCGCGGGCGGTGGGGGAGATGTTCGGCGACGAGGCGCGCCGCCGGGGCGTGCACGTGGTGCTGGCGCCGACGATCAACGTGCATCGAAGTCCTTTCGGGGGCAGGCATTTCGAGAACTTCTCCGAAGATCCGTTGCTGATCGCCGAGATCGGCGCCGAGGTGGTGGCGGGCATCCAGTCGCGCGGGGTGGCCGCGACGCCGAAGCACTTCGTCGCCAACGACAGCGAAACCGAGCGGCTCAGCTACGACGCGGTCGTCGACGAGCAGACGCTGCGCGAGGTCTACCTCAAGCCGTTCGAGCGGATCATCGCGAAGGCCTCGCCGTGGGCGCTGATGGCCGCCTACAACTCGGTGAACGGCCGCACGATGACCGAGAATTCCGCGCTGGTGAACGACATCCTCAAGAGCGAGTGGGCGTGGGACGGGATGCTCGTGTCGGACTGGTTCGCCACCCGCTCGCTCAAGGAGGCAGCGCTTGGCGGCCTCGACCTGGCGATGCCCGGCCCGAAAAGCCCTTGGAGCGGCGGGAAGCTCGCGAAAGCCGTGGAGCGGGGCGAGGTTCCCGAGGAGGTGCTCGACGACAAGGTTCTGCGCGTGTTGCGGCTGGCCGACCGCGTCGGTGCGTTCGAGGACTCCGAACCCGGCGGCGGCGGACCGTCGGAGGAGGCCCGGCCGGTCATCCGGCGGCTCGCGGCGCAGGGATTCGTGTTGCTGCGCAACGAGATCGTGGCCGACGCGCCACTGCTGCCGATCGACCCGAAGGTCGCGAAGGTCGCGGTGATCGGCGAGAACGCCACCATCCCCGCGGTGCAGGGCGGCGGCTCGTCGCACGTCAGCCCGCCGCACGTGGTGACGCCGCTGGACGGGCTGCGGGCGGCGTTGCCGGACGCGGATGTGGTGTACCAGCGCGGTGTCCGGCATAGGCGACTGCTGGACGTGATCCCGGACGCGGAGAGCACCGATCCGGAAGGTGAGGGGAGCGGCCTGCGGGTCGACTACCTCGGCGCCGACGGTGCGGTGCTCGAGAGCGAACTGCGCGGCACCGATCGGCTGGTGTGGCTCGGTGGCCTGCCTGCCGGGACGAAGTCGTTTCGCCTGCGGGGAATTCTCCGGCTCGACGTCGGTGAGCACGTGTTCGGGGTGAACGGCACCGGCAGCTTCCGCGTCGAACTCTCCGGCCGGGAGGTGCTGGCCGCGGACGTGGTGCGAGCGGACGGGATCGGCGACCCGCTGGGCGACATGCTGGAACCGCCCGAGCAGCGGTTCAACGTGGTGCTCGTGGAATCGGACCTGGACGCTGCCGGTCAGGCCGCGCTGACCGTGGAGTTCACCCCGCAGAGCCTCGATGCGCTGGTGGCGGTCGGAATCGGGCACCGCGCGCGGGAATGGGACGACGCCAGCGAACTCGCCGCGGCCCTGGCGATCGCCCGGGACGCCGACGTCGCGGTGGTCGTGGTCGGCACCAACGACGAGGTCGAGACCGAGGGCCGCGACCGCGTCTCGCTGGACCTGCCGGGCGCGCAGAACGAGCTGGTCCGCAAGGTGGCGGCGGCGAACCCGAACACCGTCGTGGTGGTCAACGCCGGCTCGCCGGTGCTCATGCCCTGGGCCACCGACGTGCCCGCGGTGCTGTGGACCTGGTTTGGCAGCCAGGAATACGGGGACGCGCTGGCCGACGTGCTGCTGGGGCGGGCCGAGCCCGGCGGCCGGCTGCCGACGACGTTCCCGGCCGAGCTCGCCGACGTCCCGGTCCCGCTGCCCGGCGTGCAGCCGGTGGACGGCGAACTGCATTACGCCGAGGGAACTCTGGTCGGCTACCGCGCCTACGAAGACCGGGGCGTGACGCCGGCGTTCCACTTCGGACACGGGCTCGGGTACACGACCTGGGAGTACCTGGAGGTCGTCGCCGAAGGCGAGAACGTACGGGTGAAGCTGCGCAACACCGGTGACCGAGCGGGACGCGAGGTCGTGCAGGTGTACGCCGTGGAGCCGCTGCGGCTGGCGGGGTTCGCCGTCGCCGAGGCCGAGGCGGGAGCCGAGGTGTCGGTGGTGGTGGACGTCGAGCCCGGGGCGCGCGAGCTGCGCGTCGGGCGCAGCGCCGGCGAGCTGCGGATCAGCGCAGCGAAAAGCCCGTGAGTCCGGCGGACCCACGGGCTCTTCTCCGGGTCACTGCTGCGCGAAGGCCTTCTGCAGGTCGTCCAGGACCAGGTTGGCGGCGATCGGGCCGAGACCGAGGAACCAGGTGTCGTCGTGGACCTCGACGGCCTTGCCGTTCTTCACGGCGTTGAGGGTCGTCCACTGCACCGAGTCGACCACGCCGGTCATCTGCTGCTTGGCGCTCTCGCCGTAGGCGGCGTAGAACAGCTGGTCGCCGTCGGCCTGGGAGATCTGCTCGCGGCTGATCTTGGCGTGGGTCTGCTCGATCTGCTGGTTGTCGGGGCGGCTGAAGCCCGCGTCGGCCAGGATCGTGCCGATGAAGGAGCCCTTGCCGTACAGGCGGATTTCGCCGGGGATGAACCGCAGCATGCTGACCTTGCGGGTCGCCGGGTCGCCGACCTGCTTGCCGATGTCGGCGGCGCGCTGCTGGTAGGCGTCGAGGATCTGCTGCGCCTCCGCCTTCTTGTCCAGCGCCTCGGCGTCGAGAAGGAAGTTCTCCTTCCAGGTCTTGCCGACGGTCTCGGCGAACACGGTCGGCGCGATCTTGCTCAGCGCGTCGTAGTTCTGGTCGTCGCGGACCTTGCTGGACAGGATCAGGTCCGGCTTGAGCGCGGCGATCTTCTCCAGGTTGGGCGAGCCGATGGTGCCGACGACCTCGATGTTGCCGGCCTTCTCGGCGAGGTACGGCTGCAGCGTCTTGTTGGCGTCCGGCAGCACGGTTCCGACCGGCTTGACTCCCAGCGCCAGCACCGCGTCGAGTTCTCCGGTGTCCAGCACGACCACCCGCTGCGGGGTGCCGGCGATCTTGGTCTGGCCCTTGGCGTGAGTGACGATCCGCTCGTTGCCTTGGGGCGCGGTGGACTGATCGGGGGTCGACGTGCCGCACGCCGCGGCGGTGCCGAGCGCGAGCACGGTGGTGATGGCCGCGAGCAGTCGACGAGGACGGAACATGGTGCTCCCTGCCTGTCCGGTTGGCTCCAAAAGTTTGGCAAGCCTAACCTGATCGGAGTAAGGAGACCAGCATTGAGAGCGTTCTCACGCGGAGATCGCCGAGCCCGGATGATCATGGCGTGGTAGAGGGACTGGCATGGAGTCGTTGATCCCGCGCGAGCGGGCCGAGATCGCCCCGGGAGCGGTGCACGTGCCCGACTGGCTGGACGCCGAGCGGCAGCGCGAACTGGTCGTCGCGTGCCGGGAATGGGCCCGTTCGCCGGCGGGCATGCGATCGGCCCGGCTGCCGAGCGGCGGCATGATGTCGGTGCGAACCGTGTGCCTCGGCTGGCACTGGTATCCCTACCGGTACTCGCGAACGGTCGACGACGGCGACGGCTCCCCGGTCACGCCGTTCCCGGACTGGCTCGGCGACCTGGGGCGCAGGGCGCTGGCCGACGCCTACGGCCGCGCCGCCGAGGACTACCGGCCGGACGTGGCGCTGGTCAACTTCTACGACGCCGACGCGCGGATGGGCATGCACCAGGACCGCGACGAGCGGAGCCGGGAGCCGGTGGTGTCGCTGAGCCTCGGCGACACGTGCGTCTTCCGCTTCGGGAACACGGAGAACCGCAACAGGCCGTGGACGGACGTGGAGCTGTGTTCGGGAGACCTGTTCGTCTTCGGCGGCCAGTCCCGCCTGGCCTACCACGGAGTGCCGAAGACGTTCCCGGGCACGAGCCCGGAAATAGGCATGACGGCAGGCCGCCTGAACATCACCCTCCGAGTGTCCGGAATGGACTGAAGGCCCGTGGTGACCCGTGCGTACTTTGTGTCGCTATGGCAACACGAAGTACGCACGGGCAGTTGCCTGGCGAAACGGAGCACCCAGGCTGATGTCAGAGCATGGTCAGGAACATGTAGCCCATGCTCAGCGACAGGACCAGTTCGGTCGCGGCAGCGAACCGGTGGCAAGCCGGCGGCGGGCGCAGCAGATCGGTGCCGGCGAAGCCGGCGCTGAGAAAGCTGTAGATCATCAGCACCCAAGCGACGAGCGGGAAGGCGAAGCCGGCGGGATGGGCGTCGAAGACGGCCGACACGCTGCCGTGCGAGTGCCCGGACGAGTGCCCGGAGGGCAACGAGAACGTCTGCGAAGCGGCGGAGTGAGACCGCGCAGCGGCGAACATGTAAGCCATCGCCAGCGCGCCCGTCAGGTGGTGCAGATATGCGCGAGCGGGACGGCGGCGCAGGGCCAGCACGCCCAGCCAAGCGGAGTTCGCGACGAACGGCGCGGCCCACAAGCCGGAAGGAAGCGCGGGGGACAGCAACATGGCGCTCATCCCGACGCCCATCAATGCGTGGGAGAAGTCCAAGCTGCGATCGGTGCTCCGAACCCCGCGATGCCGCGACCGCAGCGCCAGCCGAGCCACGCACGCCAAGGTCACCACGATGACCAGGCAGGTGAGCAAGGAGCTGATCAAGACCACGGCCAGCAACCCCCGATCGATCACCTACGCCAGCCGATTCTTGGCCAAGAGACAACAAAGAAACCAGGTCCGACCGGGTACTGAAGCCGACCATCCCAAGGCAAGAGCTGACGCGCCCAACACAAGCCGAGAAGAGGAACCACCCAGTCCAAAGGATGCCTTTATGGTCCAGGAGTCACCCAGGCCCGGGAGCACGCACAACGTGACCCGACAACGGCAAGCGGCCACCGCACCGTGGGGGGTTTGGGGGGTTCGACCCCCCAATGCAAAGACGAGATATGAAAAAAGCGAAACGCCCCGCGTAAGCAGGGCGTTTCGCATATGGAGTGCGCCAACAGGGACTCGAACCCCGAACCCGCTGATTAAGAGTCAGCTGCTCTGCCAGTTGAGCTATTGGCGCTGGCTGCCGGTCAGTTCTGATCCATTCGGTTCCTTTTCGGTTCCGGCCGGTCTCCCTGGCGACGTGGAAAACATTAGCACGGTCGTGTGGGGGTGCCGAACAGGGGGGTCGGTTTTGGCGGCGGCGAGGTTGCCGGAGGTGGGAACGCAACCTCGGGGTGGGGCGTTGCGTCTCATGGAGGGCGATCGACCAGGGGCGGTCACCCCATGTGTATCTCGTGGTCCCTTCACACACTGTCGGGGCATTGCTGCACACTGTTCACAGGCGTAGTGGCGCATCGGATCGGACGGACTGTTGCCCATGAGGGAGTGGCGTAATTCGGTCGGGGTTCCCGTACGGGTTTCACGACTGTTGACAATGTTGATCTTCGGCTTGGCGGCGTTATTCGTCGCCGGCTGCAGCGAATCGGGTTCGGGGGCCACTCCGGCGTCCGATGGGGTGCCGCCCGCACCAACACTGGAACTGGCGCCGCAGAACGGCGCCAAGGACATCTCGCCGGCCGGGCCGATCAGCGCGACCGCGGTGAACGGCAAGATCGTCGAGGCGGTGCTGACCAATTCGGAGGGCGGCAAGTTGGCCGGCGCTATCGCGCCGGACGGGGCGAGCTGGAAGGCGAGCGAGAAGCTCGGCTACGACAAGACGTACACGCTGTCCGTGACCGCGCAGGGGGCGAGCGGGCCGGCCATCACCCAGCAATCCACCTTCAGCACGGTCAAGCCCGGCAAGCAGAGCTTCGTGTCGATGAACCCGCTCGACGGGCAGACCGTCGGCGTCGGCCAGCCGCTGGCGTTCTACTTCAGCGCGAATGCCCCGGCGCCGGACAAGGCCAAGGCCGAGGAAGCGATCAAGGTCCGCACCGAGCCGGCCGTGGAGGGTGCTTTCTACTGGTTCAACAGCCGCGAGGTGCACTGGCGGCCGAAGGACTACTGGAAGCCGGGCACCAAGGTGTCGATCGACGTCGACGTGTACGGCAAGGACCTCGGCAACGGGGTCTGGGGCGAGGAGGACCGCAAGGCCAACATCACGATCGGCGATGCGGTCGTGCTGAAGGCCGACGGTGCCAGCCACCAGATGAGCATCGAGAAGAACGGCCAGGTGATCCGGACCATGCCGGTGTCGCTGGGCAAGCCGTCCTTCCCGTCCAACAACGGCGTGCACGTGGTCACCGAGCACCACGCCACGAAGGTGATGGACTCCTCGACCTACGGCCTGCCGATCGAGGCCGGCGGCTACCGCACCGAGGTGAAGTGGGCCGTCCGGATCTCCAACGGTGGCGAGTTCCTGCACGCCGCGCCGTGGTCGGTGGGCGACCAGGGCCGGCGCAACGTCAGCCACGGCTGCATCAACATGAGCATGGACAACGCCAAGTGGGTCTTCGACCTGCTGAAGAAGGGCGACGTCGTCCAGATCACCAATTCCGGCGGGCCGAACCTGCGTTCCTGGGACGGTTTCGGGGACTGGCAGATCCCGTGGGACCAGTGGGTGCAGGGCAACAGGTGAGTTGAGCGGTTGTTCCCGGTTCGCACCGGGAACAACCACTCGCCCCGACGACCGGGCAATGAAGAAAGGCCCCGTTCCAGCGGAACGGGGCCTTTCTTCATTGGGTGAGTGACGGGATTCGAACCCGCGACATCTGGGACCACAACCCAGTGCTCTACCTACTGAGCTACACCCACCTCGGCCGCTCGGACCGGCCCTTCCGGGCTCCTTCCGGAGCAACGCTCACATAGTAGCGTGCGCTGTCACCGGGTTTTCCACCGGCTCCGGTTATCCCGGTGCGCGCTGGTCAGCGGCCGGATTCCGGGGTCTCGCGGGCCTTGTCCGCGCCATCGCCGTTGAGCAGGTCGGCGGCCACCGCCTGGGCCTGTTCGCTGGTCGGCCCCGGCTGCGGGACGAACGCGGTCCGCCGGTAGTAGGCGAGCTCGCGGATGGACTCCCGGATGTCGGCCAGCGCGCGGTGCGCGAGGCCCTTCTCCGGCTGCGCGTAGTAGATCCGCGGGTACCAGCGGCGGCACAGCTCCTTGATGGACGACACGTCGACCATCCGGTAGTGCAGGTGGGCGTCCAGTCGCGGCATGTCGCGGGAGATGAAGCCGCGGTCGGTGGCGATCGAGTTGCCGGCCAGCGGCGCGGACCGGTCGGTCGGCACGTACTGGCGGATGTATTCCAGCACCCGTTGTTCGGCTTCTTCGAGGGTCACCTCGGAGCGGCGCACCTCTTCGGTGAGCCCGGAGCGGTCGTGCATGTCGCGCACCACGTCGGGCATTCCGGCGAGCGCCTCGTCGTCGGCGTGGATGACGATGTCCACGCCTTCGCCGAGGATGTTGAGGTCGGCATCGGTGACCAGGGCGGCGATCTCGATCAGCGCGTCCTTGCCGAGATCGAGACCGGTCATTTCGCAGTCGATCCACACTAGACGGTCATTCACCCGAGGCAGCCTAACTCGCCACGGGGGGTGATCGTGCAGCCGTGCCGGTCATGCCTCCAGGCGGGCGAGCAGCTCGCGCGGCACGACCTTGCCAGTGGCGTTGCGCGGCAGCTCGTCGAGGAACACCACATCGCGGGGCATGGCGAATTTCGACAGCCGGCCGCGGAGCCGGTCGCGCAGCTGCTCGGCGTCCAGGCCGCCGTCGGCGCGGAGCACCAAGAACGCCGCGAGGCGCTGCCCGAACTCGGCGTCGTCGACGCCGATGACGGCCGCCTCGGACACCTCGGGCATTCCGGCGATGGCGTCCTCGGTCTCCTTGGGATAGACGTTCTCGCCGCCGGAGATGATCATGTCGTCCTCGCGGCCGACGACGAACAACCGCCCGGCGGCGTCGATGCGCCCGAGGTCGCCCGTGGACATCAGGCCGTCGCGGATCTCCCGGCTGCTGCCGTTGGTGTAGCCCTCGAAGAGCATGTCGTTGCCCGCGAAGATCCGTCCGGTCGTGCCGCGGCGCACCGGTGTCCCGTCGTCGCCGAGGATGCGCACGGTCGTGCCTCGCGGCGGACGGCCAGCGGTGCCCGGCGCGGCGCGCAGGTCGTGCGGTGTCGCGATGCTCACCCACGACACCTCGGTGGAGCCGTAGAGGTTGTGGAGCACCGGCCCGAAGGCGCGCTGGAACCTGGTGGCCAGGTCGGCGGGGAGTGCCGAACCGCTGCTCGCCACGATGCGCAGCGCGTCGTGGTCGTACTTGGCGCGGATCCGTTCGGGGAGTTCGAGGATGCGCTGGAGCATCACCGGCACCGCGAACATCGACGTGCACTGGTGGCGCTCCACGGCGCTGAGCGCGCGCTCGGGATCGAACTTGCGGTGCAGCACCAGAGTCGCCCCGAGCACGGAGCCGAGCTGGAACGCCGCGATTCCCCAGGTGTGGAACAGCGGCGCGCTGATCAGCACTCGTTCTCCGTTGCGCAGCGGCACCCGGGACAGGATCGACGCCGCGGGCGCCAGCCCCGGCGGATCGGGGCGGCGGGCGCCCTTCGGGGTTCCGGTGGTGCCGGAGGTCAGCACGATCATCCGGGAGTGCCGGCCCGGCCGGGGCAGCTGCTTGGCCGGGGCGGTGGTGATCAGGTGCTCGAGCGTGTCGTGCCGGGTGGTGCCCTCGGTCCACGCCAGCACGGCATCGAGGTCCTCGGGCAGGTTCGGCAGGTGGCTGCTGAATTCGGAGTCCAGGACCAGCAGGCCGACCCGCTGCTCGGCGATCACGTCGGTGAGCTGCCGGCTGCTCAGGCCGGTGTTGAGCAGCACGACGTCGACGCCGAGCTTGGCGGCGGCGACGATCGTTTCGACCGGCCCGTGGTGGTTGCGGCACAGCACGCCGATCCGGGTGCCGCCGGGGATGCGGTCGTGCAGGCCGTTGGCCAGCCGGGTGGTGCGCTGCGAGAGCTCGGCGTAGCTGAGCGCGCCGCGCTCGTCGATCACGGCCGGGCGGTCGGCGTGGCGCACCGCGCCGACGGCGAAGCCCAGCGGCGGCGTGATGCCCCAGCGGCGCCAGGCGAGGACGACCCGCAGCAGCTTGTCCGGTCGAAGCGGGCTGATCACCCCTTGCTTGACCAGGACGAACGCCGTGTGCAGACCGGACGTTCCGCGCCCGAGAAGCGCGGCTGATCGTTGCCAGAACGTGCTCACGCAGTCACCTCTCGGTCGCCAGGTTACCGGGAGTAGATAATGCCGTGAGCGGACTGCGGGGGGAAGACCGAGATCGAGAGCGCGGGGGCGGGCCGTCGCCCGTCCCCGCGCTCTCGGGGTGTTCACTCGAGCGAGGCAGCCTGCACGATCGCGTCGCGCAAGGCCGCTCGCAGCCTGCCGACTTCCAGCGGTGACAGCACCGCCGTCTCGCCCGGTGGGGCGATCAGCACGACATTCTCCTGGTTGACGAACACCGACATGTCCCGACGTCTGCCGGCGACATCGCGGCAGCTCACATGCCACTGCTTGGTGGGCTCCACGATCTCCAGCCTCCCTGTTGCAGTTCGCGCGCTCTGCCTCCAGCGCGCGGTATTGATCGAGGGACGCGGCTTGGTATGAACCGTGACGGCATATGCCGGAATCAGTCGCGGGAGTGCTCTAGAACACATCTCTGCCGGGTGATCTAGGAACCCCGAGTGACCAGCTCGCGATGACTTGTGCATGGGTGGTCAGTAACCGGAACGGGTTGTTGGTGGGCCTGGCGGCGTGTTGAGGATGCGTTCGCTGGTTGTGGAGTGGCTACTGTGCCTCGGTGATTGAGTGAATCCGCCGGGGGCTTCGTCGTTTGATCGTCGGCACCGAACTCGGTGCCGGGGCCCTTCGCTCGGAAACCCTCGTCAGACTCAGCCGAGCCGCCAGTTCGGTCAATGGGATCCACAATGGAACTGCCCAGCTGTACGTCGACGAGGTCCGATCGTTCTTCCGGCAGGTGCGCTAGCGCAGCCAGGACCGCGCGGTCGGCTCCAAGCGGAGAGTCTCCGGGCTCGGCTCGGGACTGTGGTCCTGCACGGCGACGGTGACGGCCACGTCCTCATTCTCGCGGACCGGCAACGCCTGGAACGTGTTGGGCGCATGCTCGCTGCGCAAGGTCGCAACGAGCTGGCTGCCCGTGACGTGGCGGTCGGACACGGTGACGGTGACTAGCTTCCCGGGCGTTTTCGGTCGCGTGAACGGCCCGCATGGCCGCAGCAACAGCACATCGTCGGAGTCGACCATGGTGGCGTTCGCGGCTTCCCGGTGCTCGGCCCAGACCGGCCCGTGGTAGAAGCCGGTCAGGCCGGCGTGGCGGGCCGCCATGTCGGCGAACCCGCGCAGCCACACAAACCGGTCTGGGTCGTCGAGGTCGCGGAATGTGCCGATGATCCGCATGCCGAGCGCTTCCTGCGGCTCGACGAGCTCACGCTCGAACAGCTCGATCAGCACGTCCCGCTGCCCCGGTTTCAGCGTGTACTGCCGCAGCTCGACCACGCCACACCACACCTGCTCCGTCATGACCGCGACCGTAGCGGACCTTCCCGACAATTCCGGGGCATCAACCGGCCAGGCGGGTGTCGAGCTGGCCGAGGTCCTCGAGGAATCAGACGTGCCGCCCGCGGTCGGATTCACGGACTGGGCCGAGACCATCAGCTGGGCGGTGTCGGAGACTGAGCGGTCAATGGTCAATGGTCAATGCTGAACCCGATCCACAACTGAGCGGCGGTTCCCTGGAAAGCAGAAGTCCGCAGCTCCGGTAGAAGCTGCGGACGGGATTTCGGCGGAATGCGGTTCAGACCGGGCGGACCACCAGGCCGTTCGGCTCGGCGGTGAAGGTGACCGCGGCTTCTTCGAAGTCTGCGATCGGCAGTTCGTCGCGGACCAGCCGGTGCGGCGCGTCGAAGGCCTCCACCCGGATCTTGCCGGTGGTCAGCGTTCGCTCCGGGAAGTCCACGCCGCCGACCTTGGCCTGCAGCTCGCTGCCGTGCACCGTGATGGTCAACCAGCCGCCGGGCACCGTCAGCTGCTCACCGTCGTAGGTCAGGGTCAGCCGGCTGGCGGCGGGATCCTCGGAGCGGACGGCGACGTGCGAGATCGCGACGTCGCGCTGGCCGGAGTCGCCGGCCAGGGCGATCACGTCCCGCGTGGCCTCCTCGGCCGCGCCGTCGCCGGGCTTCGGCGTGAGCACCGGGGCGCGCAGTTCGGCGGCCACCCGGTAGGGCTGCCACGATCCGGCGCCGATCAGGTTGACCACCGCGGTGATCTCGACGTCTGCCAGCAGCCGAGCGCTGCCCGGAGCCGGGGTCACCTCGACGGCGGCGACGTCGCGCCGGTTCAGCAGCTCGCGCAGCGCTTTCGCGCGCTGCCTGCTGTTGCGGTCGAATCCGCGGGTGATCGCCACCGTCCCCGAACCGGCGGCCGCCACGGCGGCTTCGGTCAGGTCCGCCAGCGGGGCCCAGATCCGGGCGGGATCCTCCGGCCGGGGTTGCCGGCGGGAACGGGCGAAGCTCGGGGCATCGGTCGTGGTTTCCATCATCAACCACTTTAGTCCGCGATGAAGGTTCACCTTGCCTACCGGTGGGGGCCTTCACGGTGTGAATTCGATCGCTGTGCCGGATCGGCCCGGGGCGATGTGGGCCGATCGGCGCAGACCGTCGGCTCGACGACCGGAGCGTTCCGGCGGCCGAATGGTCTTGTCGCGCGGCGCACTCGGGGCAATGCTGGGGCGATCATCGAGGGGGCGAGATGACCGAGGTGCACTTCCCTGAACTGGGCCGACGGGAGGCCGGTCGCGGTCCGTCGCGCGGAGTGCTGGTGTGCTGGCTGGTCGCGGACGGCAGCCGGGTGTGCGTGGGCGACCGGTTGGCGGAGGTCCGGGTGGGCGGCGACTGCTGCGGCCGGACGATCGGCTGGGTTTCGGCGCTGGCCACCGGCACGTTGTGGCATCAGGTGCGGCCCGGTGAGGTGCTCACCGCCGGCGTGGTGGTGGGCCTGATCGACTGAGGCGGTGCCGGGCGTGGTCGTGGGCCGCCCGCGGTTGTTAGGTTGGTGGCAGTGACGCGGGGTGCCCGGCTGCCGGGCTGAGAACAGACCCGTTGAACCTGACCTAGCTCGTACTAGCGGAGGGACGTCATGGTTCCCAATGTGCTGACCATCGCCGGCACCGACCCCAGCGGCGGCGCCGGCGTGCAGGCCGATCTGAAGACCTTCTCGGCGCACGGCGCCTACGGCATGTCCGTGATCACCGCGCTGGTCGCGCAGACCACCACCGGGGTTTCCGAGGTCCACGAGGTGCCGCCGGAGTTCATCACCGCGCAGCTGGTCACGCTGCTCGACGACGTGCGGGTGGACGCGGTCAAGATCGGCATGCTGGCCAACGCCGAGGTGATCCGCGCGGTGATCGAGGTGCTCGACCGCTACGCGCCGCCGCACGTCGTGCTGGATCCCGTGATGGTCGCCAAGAGCGGCGACCGGCTGCTCGCGCCGGAGGCGGTCGGCGTGCTGCGCGAGGAGCTGCTGCCGCGGGTGGACCTGATCACCCCGAACCTGCCGGAGGCCGCGGATCTGCTGGGCGAGCCGGAGCTCACCGATCCCGCCGACATGCCCGCGCAGGCCGAGCGGCTGGCCGGGCTGGGCGCCAAGCAGGTGCTGCTCAAGGGCGGCCACCTCGACGGCCGGTCCAGCGTGGACCTGCTGTACGGCGACGGGATCGCCGAGTTCCTGTCCAGCGAGCGGGTCACGACCACCAACGACCACGGCACCGGCTGCACGCTGTCGGCGGCGATCGCCGCGCTGCGGCCGCAGCGGGCGGACTGGCTCGAAGCGGTGCGCGAAGCCAAGGAGTACCTGACCGAGGCCCTGCGCGCCTCGGAACGGCTCGACGTCGGCCACGGCCACGGCCCGGTGCACCACTTCCACCGCTGGTGGTGACCTTTTCGGCTTTCCAGGCTCGTTTTGCGTGGCGGTGCAAGTAGCGGCCCCCCTGCGGGAGTTACAGACGCCTTCTCGCTCTGGGATCCCCGATTTGTGTATGACCCAATACGCGGCATCGGGGCTGTCCTCGCGAGAAGACGTCTGAGAACCCGCGGCGGTGCAAGTTGCGTAGGGGGCTGAGCGGCTTCGCCGCTTCAAGAACAAAAGCCAAAACCGACTTCCCAAACACCTGTAAAGCCCTGAGTGCAAGGGCTCCCACACGCTACGAGAGGTTCTGATGAGCAAGCTGCCCGCTCCGCCCGCCGACGGTTTCTGCGCCAAGGCATGGGCGCACACCGCCGATCTGCAGCAGGCGATCGTCGAGCACCCTTTCAACGCCGCGCTGACCGACGGCACCCTGGACCGCGACCGCTTCGCGTTCTACATCGTGCAGGACGCGCGCTACCTGGTCGGTTTCGCGCAGGCGCTGGCGGCAGCCGCGACGCGCGCCGACAACGCCGAGGACGCCGCGTTCCTCGCCGGCGCTTCGCAGGGCGCGCTGGTCGAGGAGCGCCGGTTGCACGCCGGATACGTCGCGGAGTTCGGCCTGTCCGACGCCGAGATCGCCGGGATCGGCACGTCCCCGTCCTGCCTGGCCTACACGTCGTTCCTGCGGGCGAACGCGCTGACCGAGTCGTACCCGGTGCTGCTGGCGGCGATCCTGCCGTGCTTCTGGGTGTACCAGCACGTCGGCACCGCGATCCTGGAGGCCACCGGAGGCGCCGAGGGCCACCCGTACCGGGCGTGGATCCAGACCTACGCCGACGACGAGTTCGCCGAGGCGGTGCTGACGGCCCGCGACCTCACCGACCGGGTCGCCAAGGGCGCGGACGAGGAAACCCGGCACCGGATGCTCGAAGCGTTCACCCGGGCCACGGAGTACGAGTGGCTGTTCTGGAACAGCGCCTGGATCAAGGAGGAATGGCCCACCGCCCGCTTCCTCGGGTAAGGATTTCCAGGCTCGGTCTGCGCAGAAGAGCGGGTGCCGGAATCTCAAGCGTCTTTCTCGCTGTGGGATCCCCGGCTGCCCTCGCGAGAAGACCTCTGAGAACCCGCGGCGGTGCCGGTTGCGAAGCCGGGCTAAGCGGCTGCGCCGCCTCAAAAGAGTGACAAGTGAAACCCGTTGCGGCGTGGGAAGAATCCGCACCGGCTCGGTGTGACCGGGCACACATGTTGCGCCGTTAACGTATCGTCCGGTGCAGCGATGCTCTCAGCGAGACGCCCGTCCGGGCGAGGAGCAAAGCGTGGATTCTTCCACCCGTGGACGGAGTTTCGGCGGCCGTGGGCACTTCTCTTCTGATCGTCCTGGCGGGCATGCTGGTGCCCGTGTTGGCGGCTGCGCCGTTCTACATCGCCGACCGCCGCCGGCAGCGGGAGGACGTCGCCGCCGAGGAGTAGGTCAGCTCCCGTAGATCGCCTTCGCGAGTTCTTCCTTGCCCTGCTTGAGTTCTCGCAGCACGTCGGGCGCGAATCCGCCGCTGGTCGGCATGGCCGGAACCCGCAGCCCCTCGCTGAGCGTCCAGCCCGAACCGCGGTCGATCAGCGACCGGTGCTTGTTGGTGTAGTAGCCGGAGTTGATCGACACCGCGACTCCGTGGGCCCCGGCCGCCGCGGCCATCAGGTGCAGGTGGAACCGGCTGGACAGCCAGCGCTGCCCGGCCGCCGCCGGCAGCCCGGCGTCCATGATCTCGGCGAACGCGTAGAACCGGGCGCCCGGCAGGTCGTGCTCGACCAGCGCGAAGACCTCGCGGTCCACCCGCGGGATGCCCTCGACGATGCCGACCTGCTCGGGGCGCACGCCCCATTCGCCGAGCGTGTCCAGCAGGAATCCGGCCAGCGCGGGCACCGACACGTCGAGCAGGTCCGACTGCAGGCACACCATGACCTCGCGCAGGTCGTCGTCCCGGTACAGGCCGGGTTCGACGCCGAAGAACATGTCGTCGCCGGTGTGCGAGGCGGCGCTGGCCAGCGCGACCGACGGCTCGTCGCGCACGTCGACGACGTCGAACTGCGCGGCGAGGTTGCGCAGCAGCGGCTCCGCTTCGGGCGCGACCGGCCAGAATCCCTGACCGGTCATCACCGCTCGGCCGCCGGATCGGCGGGTCGCCGCGACCGCGGCCGCGAGCAGGCCGAGGTGGCGCGGCCAGATGCCGTTGACGAATCCGCCGCCGATGACGTGCACCAGGTCCACCCCGGCGGCCAGTTCGATGCCCGCCACCCAGCGCGGCGCCAGCCCAGGGTTTTCGATCGCGTGCTGCACGAACGACGCGACTTCCCACGGGCCGTCGGACGGGGCTTCCCAGCACAGCCGCCAGAACGTGTCGGTGAACCGGACTCGCGGGTGCAGGTGGCCGAGCAGCACTTCGCTCGGTCCGGGGTTTGGGCAGTCCACCCAGATCTCGCTGTCCGGGGCGACGCGCGCCAGGTGCTTCAACCAGGCGGCGGCGATCAGTTCGTCCCCGTAGTTCGGATGGCCGGTGGTGGCGACCAGGTAGATGGTCGGCGGGTTGGTCAACGGTGGGCTCCAGCCTTCGGGTGCCGAGTCCCTTTCGAACGTAGCAACGAGAAAGCCCCGAACGCCGGGGCGAGTGACATCTCGCACCCGGTTGCCGCCGCTGGTACTAATTAGGTTGGGCTAACTTAACTTTGGAGGCGTCTTGACGATTCGATCGCAGGCGAAGGTGGGCACCGACAAGCCGGCCCGCTACGCCAAGCAGCTGTCCGCGCACCTCGGCCGGAAGTGCGAGGTGTCCGAGGAATCGGACGGCATCCGCATCGCCCTGCCCGCCGATCGCGGCGTGGGCAGCTGCCTGCTGGTGAGCGAGCCGGACGCGCTCGCCCTGCGTGCGGAGGCGGAGAACGCCGAGGTGCTCGACCGGGTGCAGGACGTGATCGGCCGCCACCTGGAGCGGTTCGGTCAGCGCGACGAGCTGAAGGTCGACTGGACGAACGACTGAGTATTAACAGCCGCGAGGATCATTCCTTGCCGATCTCGTCGCGGAGCCGGGCCAGGCGCTGGCGGGACCGGTTGAACTTGGCCTCGAAGTGCTTCTCGAACAGGTCGGTCGGCAGCTCTGGGATCTCCCCCGGCTCCGCAGTGCGCTGCTGCGGGGCGACCGGCACCGGCTGGGGCTCCTCGGGCTTCGGTTCGGGCTCCTCCTGCGCCGCTTGATCGGTGCTCGGCCGCCGGGCGATGACCGTCGGCGCGGCCGACTTGGGCGGGCCGGCCGGCGTGCGCAGCGCGTGCTTGCCCTTCGGCGCGATCGCCGTTTCGGAGACACCGCTCTCGGCGAGACGTCGGTTCGCCCGTTGCAGCAGCGGCCAGAAGATCAGCGTGGCCAATGCGAAACCGGTGACGAACATCAGCACGAGCAGGTCCACGAGGTGCTCCGATCAGCTCTGCCGGGCGGGTCCGGGGTGCGGGGCGGTGCCGTTGGTGTGCGCCCGCTCGATGGGAATGGTGTAGGTCTGCACGTCCTCGCGCTGTTCGGGCAGCCGCACCGGCTGCTGCTCGACCTGCTCGACCTGCTCGACCTGTTTCTCCTGCGTGACTTGCTTGGTTTCGTCGTCCGCGATGCTCGGCGCCGTGTTGTGGCCGCGCAGGTCGGCCGCGGAGTCGTCCAGCAGGCGTCGGGCGTTGTCCATCGCCGACAGCACCGAGGTGCGCATCTCGTCCAGCCGGAGCTGCTTGGTGCGGATCTCCTCCAGCGCCGCCAGCCGCAGCTGCTCGGTTTTGGCGTCCCACTGGCCGCACTGCCGCCGCGTCTGGGCGATCAGCTCGTCGGCTTCTTCCTGGGCCGCCGCCACGGTCTGCTTGTACTCGTTGCGGATGTTCTGCCGCAGCCGGTGTTCCCGGGTGCGCAGGTCGCTGGCCTTCTGGTCGTGCTCGCGGTGCAGCCGCGCGCGCCTCGACTCGACGTCCGAGACCAGCTCGCTGCACTCGTTGCGCAGCTCGCCGGCGGCCCGCTCGGCTTCGCTGATCAGCTCGCGCGCCTCGGTCTCCGCGGTGCCGCGGATGATCTCGGCCTGCCGCCGCGCCTGATCGCGAAGGGTCTGCACCTCTTCTTCGGCGATCGAGAGCATGTTCTGCACGCGCTGGGAGGCGGCGGGCAGCCCGGTGTCGGAGGACTCGATCCGCTTGAGCCGCTGCTCGGCGGCGTCCAGGCTGCGGCGGGTGTCGTCGCAGAGCTTGCGGAGGTCCGAGTTGAGCTGCGCCGCTTCGTTGCGATCGATGGTGACCAGCCGCAGCTGGTCCTCCAGCAGTTCCAGGTGCTCGATGACCTGGTGGCGGTTGAAGCCTCGGACCTGGATGTCGAACCCCGGCCGGAGCGGCACGACAGAGTCGGCGTCTTCCATTGGTGAACTCCTCTCCGGACGGTGCGGCCGATTCGATAGCTCGGAGAGTAGGGGCGATGGTGGGTGCTCGCCCAGCGGAAAACAACGATCATCACCAGATCAGGTACTGATGATCAGGCGATCAAAACCTCAGCGCACGCTCAGTGATCGTGACGCGGATTCGTCCACTGTGCTCGTTTCGCACGTTTGGTGACGCGTCCGGGTCGGCCGGGTGCCGGGATGCGTCAGTCGGGTGAGCCACAGTCACGAGATCGGGTAGTCAGGTTAGGCTTCGCTCACAGACCGGAACGGATTGCTGTGCTTAGGGAGCGTTGCGTGACGACTGGAGTCGACCTTGCCGGGCAGCCGCACCAGCGGACCTCGGTGCTGTTGCGGCGGTGGCTGGCCGAGACGCACACCCCGGTCGCCGAGGGTCCGCTGCGGTTGACCGTCGGATCGCTGCGTCTGCGCGCGGACGTCGTCTACGACTCGCCGACCGGCGCGCACGGCTTCGGGCCGATCCACGTGCTGGACGCGTCGGGCGCGCCGGTCGAGGCGGCCGAGCCCGCGTTGCTCGCGGCCGCGTGCTCCGCCGATGCGCGCGCCCGCGCGCTGCCCGATGCGCCGATCAACGCCGCCGGCTCGGGCTCGCTGCTGGACTGGCTGGTGGACGCCTTGCCGCGCCGCGCGGTCGATCCGCTGGCGCTGCCCGAGGACCTGGTCGCGGTGGCCCGCTCGATTTCCGATGCCGCGGAGGCGCGGCGCTGGTTGTCCTCGCACGTCGAGAGCCGGTTGCTGCCCGCGGCTCGTGGTTGGCAGCCCGACGATGTCGCCGGTGCCACCGCGGCGCTGCTCACGCGTGGCGTGCTCGCGGTCATCGGGTTGCTGGGGCGGCGCGGTGTCGTGCACGAGGCGGACCTGCTCGCCGAGCTCGCGGATCGGCTGCGGGCGGTCGCCGAGGCGTATCCGGACGTGGATCGGCTGGTCGGGTACTGGTTGACCAGTCCGACGCTGACCGATCTCGCCGCGCTCAACGGTTCCGGGCTGCGGTATCGCGCGGAGTCGGGGGAGATCCAGGTGCGGGCCGTGCCGTTCGAGGTGCGGAACCCGCTGCGCTCGGACGTTCCGGACGTTCCCGGCGTGCCGATTCCGGAGCTGGGCGCGGGCTGGTCGCTGCGGCCGGTCCGGGTCGAGGGCACCGACGGCGGGCCGGACGTCGAGCTGGTGCACCGCTGGATGAACAACGAGCATGTCGCGGTCAACTGGGACCAGGCGTGGCCGGTGGCGCAGTGGCGGGATGAACTGGCAGGTCAGCTCGCCGGGCAGCATTCCGTGCCGTGCATCGTCGGGCTCGACGGGCGGGACGTCGGTTACGTCGAGCTGTACCGGGTGCAGCGCGACAAGCTGGCGCGCTGCTACTCGCACGAGCCGCACGATCTCGGCGTGCACATCGCCATCGGCGAGCCGGATGCGATCGGGCGCGGCGTCGGGTCGGCGCTGCTGCGGGCGGTGGCCGAGGGATTGCTGGCCGCCGACCCGGACTGCCGGCGGGTCGTCGCCGAGCCGAACGTCCACAATGGAGCTTCGGTGGGCGCGTTCGGCAAGGCCGGCTTCGGTCAGGCCGCCGAGGTGGGTTTGCCGAACAAGAACTCGGCCCTGATGGTGTTCGGGCGGCTCGCGTTGGGTGAGTAGTCCCACGTCGGCCGTTGCGGCTATCGGCTGTACCGCGGAACGGGCAAGAATTAAGGTAAGCCTTACCTGTTTTGTTGATCGTGGGGAGAGCGATGCCGGGCCGTGCTGACGAACAGCTGCCGTTGTCCACCGCGCAGGCGGGGATCTGGTTCGCGCAGCAGCTGGATCGGGCCAACCCGATCTTCAACACCGCCGAGTACGTCGAGGTCCACGGGCCCGTGGACCCGGCCCGGTTCGCGTCGGCGCTGCGCCAGGTGGTCGCCGAGGCGGAGACGCTGCGGCTGCGGGTGGTCGACGAGGCCGGTGAGCCGCGGCAGGTCATCGACGAGCCCGACGACTTCGAGCTCCCGGTGATCGACTGCTCGACCGCCGCCGACCCCGACGCGCAGGCGCTTGCCTGGATGCGCGCCGACCTGCGGGAACCCGTGGACCTGACGCGGTCGCGGGCCGACGGCGGCCGGCTGTGGACCGCGGCGCTGCTCAAGCTCGGCGACGAGCGCTGGTGGTGGTACCAGCGGATCCATCACGTCGCCATCGACGGGTACGGCTTCTCGCTGCTGCTCCTGCGGGTCGCCGAGCTGTACAACGCGCCGGACGCCGGGCCGTCGCCGTTCGGCCCGCTGAGCTCGCTGCCGGCCGCGGAAAGGGACTACCGGGAGTCGCCGAAGTTCGCCCGGGACGCGGAGTTCTGGCGCGAGCAGTTCGCCGACCACCCGGATGTCGTGTCGCTGGCCGGCGATTCGAGCCCCACCGCGCACACCTTCCGCCGGCAGGCCGACACCTCCGCGGCGGGGCGCGCGCTGGCCCTCGCCGGGAGCGAGAGCCGCGCGACCGGGACCCATGCGCTCATCGCTGCCTTCGGCTCTTACCTGCACCGGATGACCGGAGCGGCGGATGTGGTGCTCGGGCTGCCGGTGATGGGGCGGCTCGGGTCGGCGGGATTGCTGCGGGTGCCCGGCATGGTGGTCAACGTGCTGCCGCTGCGGCTGCGGATCGGCCCGGACACCACGCGCGCCGAGCTGATTTCGCAGGTCGGGAAGGCCATGCGCGAGGTGCACAAGCATCAGCGCTACCGCGGCGAAGACCTGCGGCGTGACCTCGGGCTGCTGGGCTCGGACCGGCCGCTGTTCGGGCCGCTGATCAACATCAAGTCCTTCGACTACGGGCTGGCCTTCGACGGCAG
Source organism: Saccharopolyspora sp. NPDC050389 (assembly GCF_040655595.1). Lineage (NCBI taxonomy): Bacteria > Bacillati > Actinomycetota > Actinomycetes > Pseudonocardiales > Pseudonocardiaceae > Saccharopolyspora > Saccharopolyspora sp. NPDC050389. The sequence goes on along the minus strand of NZ_JBFAKG010000002.1, from coordinate 220,381 downwards.
CCCGGCGACCGTGCACAACCTCGCGGCCGGGCCGGTCGACGACCTGACCGTCGCGGCGTACGCGACCGGCGACGACGACCTGCGGTTCGAGTTCGACGCCAACCCGGAGCGCTACAGCGAGCCGGAGCTCACCGCGCACCGCGAACGGTTCCTGCGGTTCCTCCAGGCGTTCGCGGACTGCGCAGGCGACACCCCGGTCGGCCGGATCGATCTGCTCTCGCCGCAGGAGCGCGACCGGATCCTCAACGAGTGGAACGCGCCGCTGCCCGGCATCCGGGAACAACCGGCGACGACCCTGCCGCAGCTGTTCGAGGAGCAGGCGCTGCGCACGCCGGACTCGGTCGCGGTCACCTTCGGCGAGCAGCACCTCACCTACGCCGAGCTCGACGCGCAGGCGAACCAGCTCGCGCACCACCTCATCGACCACGGCGTCGGGCCGGAGCAGCTGGTCGCGCTGGCGCTGCCACGCTCCGCCGAGCTGGTCGTGGCGCTGCTGGCGGTGCTGAAGGCCGGTGCCGCGTACCTGCCGCTGGACCCGGGGCACCCGGCCGAGCGGATCCGCTACATCATCGGCGACGCGCAGCCGACCGTGCTGATCAGCGACGCCGAACACGCGGCCCGGCTGCCGGACGGGATCACCCGCATCCTGCTGGACGATCCTGGCGAGATCGAGGAGATCGCGCGGCATTCGCAGCGCGACCCGAAGTCGGGCGAGCGCGGGCCGCTGACGGCCGAGCACGCCGCCTACGTGATCTACACCTCCGGCTCGACCGGGCAGCCCAAGGGCGTGGCGATCCCGCACCACAACGTGGTCCGGCTGTTCGGCGCCACCGACCCGTGGTTCTCCTTCGGCGGCGACGACGTCTGGACGCTGTTCCACTCCTACGCCTTCGACTTCTCCGTGTGGGAGCTGTGGGGCGCACTGCTGCACGGCGGCCGGCTGGTGGTGGTGTCGCATGAGGTCAGCCGATCGCCGCAGGAGTTCCTGCGGCTGCTCGCCCGCGAGCGCGTGACCGTGCTCAACCAGACGCCTTCGGCGTTCTACCAGCTCAGCCAGGCCGACCGGGAGAGCCCGGGCACCGAGCTGGCGCTGCGGTGCGTGATCTTCGGCGGCGAGGCGCTGGAACTGTCCAGGTTGGACGACTGGTACGCCCGGCGGCCGGAGTCGCCGAAGCTGATCAACATGTACGGGATCACCGAGACCACCGTGCACGTGTCCTATGCGGAGCTCGACCGCGAGGTGGTCCGCCGCCGCGACGGCAGCCTGATCGGCCGCGGCATCCCGGACCTGCGGGTTTACCTGCTCGACGGGCTGCTGCAGCCGGTTCCGCCGGGCGTGGTCGGGGAGCTGTACGTGGCCGGCGAAGGCCTGGCCCGCGGCTACCTCGGGCGGCGCGGGCTGACCGCGCAGCGGTTCGTCGCGGACCCGCACGGTGCGCCGGGGACCCGCATGTACCGCTCCGGCGACCTGGGCAGGTGGCGGCCGGACGGCGGCATCGAGTTCGTCGGCCGCGCCGACCAGCAGGTCAAGGTGCGCGGATTCCGCATCGAGCTCGGCGAGATCGAGGCGCAGCTGCTCGCGCATCCGGCGGTGCGGCAGGCCGCCGTCGTGGTGCGCGAGGACCAGCCGGGCGACCAGCGGCTCGTCGGCTACGCGGTGGGCGCGGTCGCGGCGATCGAGTTGCGCGGGCACCTGGCGGAGCGGCTGCCGGGCTACATGGTGCCGTCGGCCTTCGTGTCGGTGGATGCGATCCCGTTGACCGCCAACGGGAAGCTCGACACCCGGGCGTTGCCCGCGCCGGACTTCGGCGGAGATGGCGGTGGCCGGGAACCGCGCAACGCCGTCGAGGCGACGCTGTGCCGGTTGTTCGCGGAGGTGCTCGGCGTCGGCGAGGTCGGCATCGACGACGGGTTCTTCGAGCTGGGCGGGCATTCCCTGCTGGCCGCCCGGTTGCTGGCGCGGGTGCGCACCGAGCTCGGTGCGGAGCTGACCATCCGCAGCCTCTTCGACCACCCGACCGTCGCGGGCCTCGCCGCGCAGCTCGAAACGGGTGCGCGTCGGCCCGCGCTGCGGCAGGTGGAGCGGCCGCAGCAGATCCCGCTTTCGTTCGCACAGCAGCGCTTGTGGTTCCTGAACCGGTTGGAAGGCGCTAGCGCCACCTACAACATGCCGCTGGTGCTGCGGATGTCCGGCGAGCTGGACGTGGCGGCGCTGCGCGCCGCTATCGGCGACGTCGTGCGCAGGCACGAGAGCCTGCGCACGATCTTCCCCGACGAGTTGGGCGAGCCCCGGCAGCAGGTGCTCGACACCGCGCCCGAGCTGACGGTGGTGCAGTCGTCCGATGTGGACGGTGATCTCGCCACCGCGGTGCGGCAGGGCTTCGACCTGGCTCAGGAGCAGCCGATCCGCGCCACCCTGTTCGAGACCGGCGACGAGCACGTGCTGCTCGTGCTGCTGCACCACGTGGCCGGTGACGAGTGGTCGACACGACCGCTGGTGCGGGACCTGTCGACCGCCTATGCCGCGCGGGCGGCGGGCATGGCCCCGGAATGGCCGGATCTTCCCGTGCAGTACGTGGATTACACGCTCTGGCAGCGGGAACTGCTCGGGAACGAGACCGATCCGGGCGGGCTCGCGGGGCGGCAGCTGACGTTCTGGCGACAGGCCCTCGCCGACCTGCCCGACCAGCTGGAGCTGCCCACCGACTTCCCGCGCCCGGCGGTGTCCAGCCACCGGGGCGAGGCGGTGCGGTTCCAGCTCGATCCCGCCCTGCACCAGCGGATTCGGCGGCTGGCCGGCGAGCACGGCGCCAGCGTGTTCATGGTGCTGCAGGCCGGGCTGGCGGCGCTGCTGACCAGGCACGGCGCCGGTACCGACATCCCGATCGGGTCGCCGGTGGCCGGTCGCGGCGACGATTCGCTCGACGACCTGGTCGGGTTCTTCGTCAACAGCCTCGTGCTGCGCACCGACACCTCCGGGGAGCCGAGCTTCGCCGAGCTGGTCGACCGGGTGCGGCAGGTCGACCTGGCCGCGTTCGACAACGCGGAGCTGCCGTTCGAGCGGCTGGCCGAGGTGCTCAACCCGGCTCGCTCGCTGTCCCGGCACCCGCTGTTCCAGGTGATGCTCGCGTACTGGGGCGCGGCCGAGGCCGTCGCAGCAGACCTGCCCGGACTCGAGACCGCAGTGGACACCGTGCCCGCCGGGGCGGCCAAGTTCGACCTGGCGTTCAGCCTCAGCGAAGGCGCCGACGGCGGGGCCGACGGATTGGTGCAGTACAGCACCGACCTGTTCACCGAGCGCACCGTCGAGGACCTGGCCGCGCGGTTCGTCCGGCTGCTCGCCGCCGCCGTCGAAAACCCGGCCGCGCCCATCGAGCGCCTGGACGTCCTGGGCGATGCGGCCCGGCAGGAGGTGCTGGCCTGGGGCGACGCCGCCGGCGACGTGGCCGCGGCCGGGACCTTCCCGGAGCTGTTCGCCGAGCAGGTCGCGCGGGAGCCGGACAAGCCCGCGCTGATCTTCGAAGACGTGGAGCTGAGCTACCGCGAGCTCGACCGGCGGGTGGCCGAGCAGGCGCGGCTGCTGGCCGAGCACGGCGTCGGCCCGGGCGACATCGTCGGCGTGCTGCTGCCCCGCTCGCCCGAGCTGATCATCGGCCTGGTCGCGGTGATGACCGCCGGCGCGGCGTACCTGGCGCTCGACCCGGAGTACCCGGCGGAACGGCTGCGGCACATGGTCGAGGATGCGAAACCGCGCCTGGTGCTCACCGACGATCTCCGCGCCGACCTGCCAACAGCCTTGCTGAGCTGCAAAGACAACCCTAAAGACGGTTTCGAAAGCGGTTTGCGTAGCGGCGCCGGTAGCGGAACCTCAGACGCCGCCTCGACTGCGGGATCCCCGACTCATGTATGTCCAATACACCACGCTGGGGCTGTCCTCGCCGAGAGCCCTTTCGGGCGGGCACAGTCTGAGAACCCGCGGCGGTGCGAGCTGAGTCCCACACCGCAAGCGGCTGACGCCGCTTATAAAGCAGACGCTGCAGGAAAGGAACTTCTGCCGAGGCCGGGGCTGGACGACGCGGCGTACGTCATCTACACCTCCGGCTCCACCGGCACCCCGAAGGGCGTGGTCGTGCCGCACCGCGGCATCGCCAAGCTGCTCGCCACCCAGCACCGCCGGGTCGGCATCACCGCCGACAGCCGGGTGCTGCAGTTCGCCTCGCCGAGCTTCGACGTGGCGTTCTGGGAGATGTGCATGGGATTGCTCGGCGGCGGCACGCTCGTCGTGGTGCCCTCGGACCTGCGGGTGCCGGGCGAGCCGCTCGCGGAGTACGCCCGGCGGCACCGCGTCACGCACCTGGCGATCGGGCCGTCGATGATGGGCATGTTCCCGGCCGACACCGAGCTGCCGCCGAACGCGACCCTGCTGTGCGGGGCCGAGAGCGTGCCGTCCGAGCTGGTGCTGCGGTGGGCTCGGGACCGGCGGATGCTCAACTGCTACGGGCCGACCGAAGCCACCGTCAACTCCACGCTGTGGGACTGCGATCCCGACGTCGTCGGCAGCACGGTGCCGATCGGTGTGCCCGATCCCGGCGCCCGGCTCTACGTGCTGGACAAGGAGCTCCAGCCCACGCCGCCCGGCGTGGTCGGCGAGCTCTACGTCGCCGGGCACGGGCTGGCGCGCGGCTACCTCGACCGGCCGGGCCTGACCGCCGAGCGCTTCGTCGCCGATCCGTTGGGGCCGCCCGGTTCCCGCATGTACCGCACCGGTGACCTGGTGCGCTGGCGGGCCGACGGCGTGCTGGACTTCGCCGGGCGCGCGGACGACCAGGTGAAGATCCGCGGGTTCCGCATCGAACTCGGCGAGGTCGAGGCGGTGCTGGCAAAGCATCCCGACGTCGCGCAGGTCGCGGCCGTGGTGCGCGAGGACACGCCGGGCGACAAGCGGCTCGTCGCCTACGTCGTCGGCGGCGGCGACCCGGCCGAGCTGCGGCGGCACGTGGGCGAGTCGCTGCCGGACTACATGGTGCCCGCGGCGGTGGTGTTCGTCGACGCGTTGCCGTTGCTGCCCAACGGGAAGCTCGACCGCCGGGCGCTGCCCGCGCCGGACCTCGGCGAATCCGTCGGCAACGCGATGCCGCGCAACCCGACCGAGGAAATCCTCTGCGGGCTGTTCGCCGAGGTGCTCGGGCTGCCGCGGGTCGGGATCGAGGACGGCTTCTTCGACCTCGGCGGGCATTCGCTGCTGGCCGCCAAGCTGATCGGCCGCATCCGCGACGCGCTGGGCTTGCGCGTCAACGTCGGCAGCCTCTTCGCCGCGCCGACCGTGGCCGGCCTCGCGGAGCGGCTGCACAGCGGAGGATCGCGCGACGCGCTGGAGATCCTGCTGCCGCTGCGCACCGAAGGCAGCAAGGAACCGCTGTTCTGCGTGCACCCGGCGGCCGGGCTGGCCTGGCCGTTCTCCGGGCTGCTCAAGCACATCGACGACGAACGGCCGATCTACGGCGTCCAGTCGCGCGGGCTCGCCGAGCCGAAGCCCGTCGCGGCGAGCCTGCGGGAAATGGCCGCCGAATACCTGGAGCACATCCGGGAGGTGCAGCCGCACGGGCCGTACTACTTCCTCGGCTGGTCCTTCGGCGGCGTCGTCGCTCACGAGATGAGCACCCAGCTGCAGGAACAGGGCGAAGAGGTGCGGTTCCTGTGCATGCTCGACTCGTACCCGAAGGACGTGTGGGACGAGCTGCCGACCGAGGAAGAAGCGCTGATGGCGCTGCTCTACATGGCCGGCTACGACTTCTCCGAGCTGGGCGCCGGGCCGCTGACCAGGGCGGACGTGATGGCGATCCTGTCGGCCGAGGGCAGCGCGCTGGCCAACCTCGAAGAGCACAGCATCACCGCGATCATCGACAACTTCGCCAACTGCGCGGTGCTGGAGAACGAGGCCGACCACGACAAGTTCCGCGGTGACGTGCTGTTCTTCACCGCCACGGTCAACCCGGCCAAGGCGGAGCTGACCGCGCAGATGTGGCAGCCGTACGTCGATGGCACGGTGCACAACCACGACGTCGCCTGCGAGCACAAGGACATGACGCAACGCGAACCGCTCGCGGAGATCGCGGCGATCGTCGACCGAGCCCTGACCGAGATCACCACGTGACCGGGCGCCAATCCTGTCCGCCAGGAGCGTTGCGGGCCGCTTCCGTGAGTGTTTTGGGGCGCGATGGCACCCCAAAACACTCACGGACCATCGCGGCCGGTGGGAGTTCAACACTGCAAGGAGCACGACCATGACGAACCCGTTCGAGGATCCGGGCGCGGAGTACTACGCGCTGATCAACGAGCAGGACCAGTACTCGCTGTGGCCCGCCGCGATCGACGTGCCCGCCGGGTGGAGCGTCGCGCACGGCCCCGCCGACCGGGAGTCCTGCGTCGACCACATCGAGGTGAACTGGACCGACATGCGGCCCGCCCGCTGATGGCGACGCTGCTGCGCGGTGTTCGCCCGCAGGTCGCGGTGTGCGTCTGCTACGTGGCGGCGATGTTCATGAACGGCATGGACGCCACGATCGTCAACGTGGCGCTGCCCGCGATCGGCGCCGAGTTCGCCGTCCCGCCCACCGCCACCTCGGCGATCAACGTCGGCTACCTGGTCAGCCTGGCGGCGTGCATCCCGGTCTCCGGCTGGCTCGGCGACCGCTTCGGCACGAAACGGGTTTTCCTCGGCGCCTTCGGGGCGTTCGTCGTCGCGTCGGCGCTCTGCGGGCTGGCCACCGACCTGACGCAGCTGACCCTCGCGCGGGTGCTGCAGGGCGCCGGTGGCGGGGTGATGAGCCCGGTCGCGCTGACCATGCTGTTCCGGGCTTATCCGCCGCAAGAACGGATCCGGCTGTCCCGCGTGCTGCTGCTGCCGACCGCGGTGGCCCCCGCGCTCGGCCCGGTGCTGGGCGGGTTCTTCGTCGAGCACCTCACCTGGCGCTGGGGCTTCTACGTGAACCTGCCGGTCGGGCTGCTGGCCCTGCTGTTCGGCGCGTTGTTCTTGGCCGAGCACGTCGAGGAGCCCGCGAAGCGCTTCGACGGGCTCGGATTCGCCCTGGCCGCACCGGGCTTGGGGCTGGTCATGTTCGCGTTGGAGGCGGTGTCGCAGACCGGACCCGCTTCGCCGCACTTCTGGGCCTGCGGGCTGGCCGGGCTCGGCTGCCTCGCGGTGCTGGTCCGGACGCAGTTGCGGGCCGAGCAGCCGATGCTCGACCTGCGGCTGCTCGCCGACCCGTCGTTCCGGCGCGGCAGCCTGATCCTGTTCACCTGCGTCGCCGGATTCCTCGGCACGCTTTACGGATTCACGTTGATGTACCAGTCGGGACTGGGCGCGTCGGCGTGGGAGACCGGGCTGGTGACGCTGCCGAAGGCGATCGGGTTGATGATCGCCTCGCAGCTGGTCGGCTGGGCGCACCGCAGATTCGGGCCGCGGCGGCTGATCGCGGCCTCGATGCTCGGCGCCGCGGCGTCGTTCGCGCTGATGAACACGATCGGCCCCGGCGACGCCTGGCTCGCCGCCACCGTCCAGCTGGCCTCGGGCTTCTTCGTCGGCGCGGCCTCCGCCGAGCTGCAGGTCGTCGCCTTCGCGACGATCGACAAGTCCGCGACCGGCGGAGCCTCGACGCTGTTCAACGTCCAGCGCCAGATCGGGTCCGCGCTGGGCGTGGCGATCACCGCGACCGTGCTGGCGGCCGCCGGCACCGACGGGCTCGGCGGCTACCACCTGGCGATGCTGGTGTCGGCCGGATTCGCGCTGGTGGGCGTGATCCTCGCGGCGCGCATCCCGGATTCCGCGCCACTGGGCCGGAAACTCGTCGCCGGGCGGCGGTAGAGATCTGAGCCACCGCGGGGAAGACAACGACCGACGTCTGTGGTTAGGTTAGCCTTAACTGACATGATTACGGGCGGCAGGAAGGAATGCATGACCGATGGGAACCGCGGATCGAATCCGGCGCAACCGGCCCCCGGCGCGCGACCTGCAGGTGCTGCGCACAGCTGAACTCGGCCCGTCGATGCGACGGATCACCCTGGGCGGCGCGGAACTCGCGGGATTCCTGGACGAGCACACCGGCCCGAACGTCAAGGTCTTCGTGCCGCAGCAGGGGCAGCAGAGCCCGGTGCTGCCGGTGGTCGACGAGGACACCGGCCGCTACCGGTGGCCGGAGCTGCACGAGCGCCCGACCATGCGCACCTACACCGTGCGCCGCTACGACGAGGGCCGAGGCGAACTCGACATCGACTTCGTGCTGCACGGCGAGCACGGCGTGGCCTCCAACTGGGCGCGGGGTGCCCGCCCCGGCGACCGGCTCGGCGTGATGGGGCCGGGCGGCAAGACCTGCCGGGCCGCCGACTGGTACCTGCTCGTCGGCGACGAGACCGCGCTGCCCGCGATCTCCGCGATCGTCGAAGGCCTGCCGCCCACCGCGCGCGGCCAGGTGTTCGTCGAGATCGGCGACTCCGCCTACCAGCAGCACGTCGAGACGCCGCTGGACATGCGGTGGACCTGGCTGCCCCGGGAAGGCGTGACCGCCGGCCGTTCGCAGCGGCTGATCGACGCCGTGCAAGGGCTGGAAATGCCGTCGGACGTGGACGTTTCGGCGTGGGTCGCGGGAGAATCCGGAATCGTCCGCGGCATCCGGCGCCACCTGCGCGCGGACCGCGGCATGGGCGCGCAGTCGGTCCTCGCCATCGGCTACTGGAAATACGGCATGGCCGAAACGGAATACCACGACAAGCACAACCACGACCGGGACTGACGACCCGGTCCGGGCCCCGGCGCGATCCAGCGGATTTCGCCGGTAAATCCGGGTGCCCGCGAAACGGTGCCGGCGAAGCTGAGGGGAAGACGTGTCTTCGGTCGACGAAAAAATTCACGACGTGCTGGGAATCGGATTCGGACCGTCCAACCTGGCGCTGGCCATCGCCATCGAGGAGCACAACCGCACCGCGCCAGAGGCCGACCGGCTCGACGGCGTGTTCTTCGAGCGGAAGGCGGCGTTCGGGTGGCACCAGGGCATGCTGATCGACGGCACCACAATGCAGGTGTCGTTCCTCAAGGACCTGGTCACGATGCGCAACCCAGCCAGTGACTTCTCGTTCCTCTCGTACCTGCACGACCAGCAGCGGCTGGTCGACTTCATCAACCACAAGACGATGTTCCCGACCCGCGTCGAATACCACGACTACCTGGAATGGGCCGCCGCCCGGCTCGACGACGTCGTGCGCTACGACTCGGAGGTCGTCGAGGTCCGGCCCGACGGCGAGCACTTCGAGGTGGTGGTGCGCCACGGCGGCCGGCCGACGGTGCACCGGGCGCGCAACGTCGTGCTCGCGGTGGGGCTGGAAGCGAACCTGCCGGCGGGCGCGGAGCCCGGCGACCGGGTGTGGCACAACCTGGATCTGCTGCACCGCGTCGGCGAACTCACCGACGCGCCGCGGCGTTGTGTCGTCGTCGGTGCCGGGCAGAGCGCCGCCGAGGCCACCGAGTACCTGCACCGGACGTTCCCCGCCGCCGAGGTGTGCTCGGTGTTCAGCCGGTACGGGTTCAGCCCGGCCGACGACAGCCCGTTCGCCAACCGGATCTTCGACCCGCAGGCGGTGGACGACTTCTACGCGGCGTCCCCGGAGGTCCGCGGTGACCTGATGAACTACCACCGCAACACCAACTACTCGGTGGTCGATCTCGACCTCATCGAGGAGCTTTACTCGCGGGCGTACCAGGAGAAGGTGCGGGGCGAGCAGCGGCTGCGGATCCTCAACGCCTCCCGCGTCACCGACGTTTCGACGCGCGCGGACGGCGTGGCGGTCACCGTCGAGTTCCTGCCCTCGGGCGAGCGGACGGTGCTGGAGTCCGACGTGCTCGTGTACGCGACCGGATGCCGCCCGCGCGATCCGTTCGGGCTCCTCGGCGAGGCCGCCCGGTACTGCGCCCGCGACGACCAGGGCCGGTTGCAGGTGGAACGCGACTACCGGATCCGCACCACCGACGATCTCCGGGGCGGCATCTACCTCCAGGGCGGCACCGAGCACACCCACGGCCTCACGTCGTCGTTGCTGTCGAACGGAGCGGTCCGAGCGGGCGAGATCCGCGACTCGATCATCACCCGCCGCCTGGCACCGGAAACCACCCGCGACTACGCCCTGACACCAGGCTGAAATCGCCACTGCGGCGGGCTTCCAATTCTGCCTGACATTGGGAGCCCGCTCGCCGCACCGGCTCGAAACGCGGGCCTCTCGTGTTCCCGATTCTGCCTGAAATTGGGAACTTCCGATCGCCGGCGTGCGGATTCCCGGGTGGGGCGGATTCCAATTTTGTCTAAAATCGGAACGTCTTGAACCCGGGGATTGGCCGGGAGCGGGGCGCTGCGGGCGCGTTGTAATCGCGGGCACAGCCGGCGTGGCCGGGGAACAAGGGCAACGGCCCGGTGGTTGGGTTTGGCGATGGAGACTGATGCGACGCCGGAGCGCGAGGGCAGCGTGACCTCTTACCAGGACGATCCGATCAGGGGCGTGGCCCGCGGCGATTCGCCCGTGCCGCTGTCGGTGCTCGACCTGTCCACCGTCGGCGTCGCGCACAGCCCGACGGATGCCTTGAACACCACCACCGAGCTGGCGCGCGGCGTCGAGCAGTGGGGATTCCACCGGCTGTGGGTCGCCGAGCACCACGGCATGCCCGGCATCGCCAGCTCCGCGCCCGCCGTGGTGATCGCGCACCTCGCCGCGCACACCACCAGCCTGCGCCTGGGTTCCGGCGGCGTGATGCTGCCGAACCACGCGCCGCTGGTCGTCGCCGAGCAGTTCGGCACCCTCCAGGCGCTGCACCCCGGCCGCATCGACCTCGGCATCGGTCGCGCTCCCGGCACCGACCAGGCCACCGCCCGCGCCCTGCGGCGCACCACCGGGCCGCTGTCCGCCGACGACTTCCCGCAGCAGCTCGGCGAACTGATCGCCTTCCTCGGCGACGACTTCCCGGTCGACCATCCATACGCCGCGATCCAGTCCGTGCCGCACGGCCCCACGCCGCCGATCTGGTTGCTCGGCTCCAGCGGTTTCAGCGCGCAGCTGGCCGGCGAGCTCGGCCTGCCGTTCGCCTTCGCGCACCACTTCAGCGCGCGGAACACGCTGCCCGCGCTGGAGCTCTACCGGCAGTCGTTCAAGCCCTCGGAGGTGCTGGACAAGCCGTACGCGCTGATCGGCGTGCAGGCCATCGCCGCCGACACCGACGAGGAGGCGCTGGACATCATCCGGCCGGTCGCGCTGAGCATGCTTCGGCTGCGGCGCGGCATGCCCGGCAAGCAGCCGACCCGCCGGGAGGCTCGCGAGTACCCGTACTCCGAGCTGGAGCGGAGCTTCCTCGACAGCTGGCTGGCAGATGCCGTGCACGGCGCGCCGGGCACCGTCCGGGCCGGGCTCGACGAGCTGCGCGAGCGCACCGGCGCCGACGAGCTGATGCTGACCGCCAACGTCCCGGACCGGGACAGCAAGCTGCACTCCTTCGAGCTGATCGCCAAGGCGTACCGGATGATCTAGCCGATCGCCAGGTGGGCGCCGCCACTCTTGTTCGAGGTCGGCGCAGGTCCTCCTGACGTGTGGCGTACGGTCTATTGACACCGGTCTTTCTAAGCACGAGGCGGGATTGAGGGATTGGCGTGAAGCCTGGTGTGCTGGCGTTCTACCGGATCATGGCGTACGTCACCGCGGTGCTGTTGATCCTGCTTTGCGCGTCGATGGTGCTCAAGTACGGCCACTACGCCGGTCTGTGGGCGGAGGGCTCCGCGACCCAGCAGCTAGGCGTGACGTGGACCTTCCGGATCGGCGTGGCGCATGGCTGGCTGTACATGGTCTACCTGCTCGTCGCTGTGGTCGCCACCACGCAGCTCCGCGCGCCGATCGGCCGGATGCTGCTGGTGCTGCTGGCCGGCACGATCCCGTTCGGCGCGTTCGTCGCCGAGCGCAAGGTGACGCACTGGCACGAGCTGCGGATGGCGGGCAAGCCGATCGTCGAGCCGCAGAGCCCCGCGAAGTCGGAGGAATCGCGCGCCTCATGACAGCCATCCCCGAGTCCGCCGCTCCCGAGTCCGCCCCGCCCGCCGGTCGCCGGCGCGGCGTGCTGGCCGCCTACGTGGCGTTGACCAAGCCGCGCGTCATCGAGCTGTTGCTGGTCACCACGATCCCGGCGATGTTCCTCGCGCAGCGCGGCATCCCGTCGCCGTGGCTGGTCGTCGTGACCCTGCTCGGCGGCGCCATGTCGGCCGGTGCCGCGAACGCCCTCAACTGCGTGGCGGACTCCGACATCGACGCGGTGATGCACCGGACCAAGAAGCGCCCGCTGGTGCGCTACGAGGTGCCGCGGCGCAACGCGCTGATCTTCGGCATCGTGCTGGGCGTGGTGTCCTTCGCGGTGCTGTGGCTGGGCGCGAACCTGCTGGCGGCGATCCTGGCCACGGTCGCGCTGCTGTTCTACGTCTTCGTCTACACGCTGGTTCTCAAGCGCCGGACCTCGCAGAACATCGTGTGGGGCGGCGCGGCGGGTTGCATGCCCGTGGTGGTCGGCTGGGCCGCCGTCACCGGCAAGGTGGAGTGGCCGGCGCTGGTGATGTTCGGCGTGGTGTTCCTGTGGACGCCGCCGCACTTCTGGTCGCTGGCGATGAAGTACAAGGACGACTACGCGCGCGCCGGCGTGCCGATGTTGCCGGTGGTCGCCACCACGCGGCAGGTGTCCGCGCGGATCCTGGCCTACAGCTGGGCGACGGTGGGCTGCACGCTGCTGCTGGTGCCGGTGACGAGCTGGGTGTACCTGGCGTTCGCGGTGCTCGCCGGGGCGGCGTTCCTGATCGTCGCGCAGCGCATGCACGTGGCGGTGCGCAACGGCCGTGCCTTCAACCCGATGAAGCTGTTCCACCTGTCGAACTCGTACCTGGCGCTGCTGTTCGTGGCGATCGCGGTGGACGCCGCGGTCGGCCTGCCCGCCGTGGTCTGAGCCGCTACAGCCGCAGGTGCAGCCGGAGGGCGTTGTCGAGTCTCTCCAAGGTCTTGCGCGGTAGCGTGCCGATTCTGTTGCCGAAGCGGTTCACCGCCACCGCCCGGATCTGCTCGGCCTGCGCCTTCGAGTCGTTGGGCAGGCCGCATTCGTCGGCCCGCAGGAGCACCTGGAACGGGTGGACCCGGTCGACGTTGGACGTCACCGGCACGACGGTGATCACCCCGCGGCCCGCGCGCTGGGCGCTGCGGTTCGCGGCGTCGTTGCTGATCACGACCGCGGGCCGGGTCTTGTTGGCCTCCGAGCCGCGGATCGGTTCGAAGTCGACCCAGTAGATGTCACCGCGACGCATCGACGATCCCGTCGGCGGCCGTCGCGTCCCACAGCCGCGCGTCGTCGCTGCCGTCCCATTCCTCCCAGGCGCTGGCGTAGGCGTCTTCCAGATCGGCGCTGCGCAGCAGGTTGATCGCCTGGTGGATCACTGCCGAGCGGGATGGTGCGCCGATCTGCTGGGCATACTCGTCGACGAAGCTGACGTCTTCGTCGGCCGGAGCGCGCCGCGCGCAACGCGGCCAGCAGCGGTTCGCGGTCGCGGCCGCGCAGCCTGGTGAGCAGGAACGGGTCGGCGTCCAGCATCGGGGCCAGCACGTAGTGCACCGCCGTGGCGTGCGCGCACGGCTCGATCTTGCTGGTGCAGGTGCATGTCGAGCCGAGTTCGCCGGGGCGCGGGAACAGCGACAGATCCACGTGGCGCAGCGTGTCGTCGACATCTTCCGGCAGCTCGCCCTGCAGCAGGGCGGCGGCATGCCGGAGCTGACCGGCGAGCGCCTCGACGGCCGTTTCCCAATCGTCGTCGGCGAAAGCCGGTAGCGTCAGGGCGACGTCGTGGGCCTGGCTGCGCGCTTGCACCTGGGCGCGGATCCGGCCCGGCTCGACGACCAGGCCCTGCACCGCGCCCTTGCGCGCCAGCGATCTTCCGTGCGGCAGCCGCGGGTTTGGGTAGGTGGCGCCGAGTGACTCCAGCGCGCGCCGCCAGCGCCGTCCCCACCACGTCGCGCCGAAGGATTCCGTCCGCTGCTTGCCGCTCATGAGTCCTCCGTGGACAGTTCGACGAGTTCGCGCAGCGCGTCGTCGGTCAGTTCGGCCAGCCAGGTCTCGCCGCTGCCGATCACCGAGTCGGCCAGGGCTCGCTTCTGCTCCAGCAGGTCGGCGATCCGCTCTTCGAGCGTCCCGTGCGTGACCAGCTTGTGGACGTGCACGCGGCGGGACTGGCCGATCCGGTGCGCCCGGTCGGTCGCCTGGTCCTCCACCGCCGGATTCCACCACCGGTCGTAGTGCACGACGTGCGTCGCGCGGGTCAGGTTCAGGCCGGTGCCGCCCGCCTTCAGGCTGATGATCAGCAGCGGCGGGGCGGTGTCGTCGTGTTGGAAGGCGTCCACCATCGCCTGCCGCCGCGCCGTCGTGACGCCGCCGTGCAGGAACGGGACTGCGGGCAGGCCCAGCTCGGCCGCCAGGTGCTCGGCGAGCAGTTCGCCCATCACCCGGTACTGGGTGAACACCAGCGCCCGGTCGTCGGCCGCCACCACCTCGGCCAGCATCTCGGTGACGCGGGTGAGCTTCCCGGAACGGCCCGGAAGCGGCCCGGCCTCGCCGAGGAATTGCGCGGGATGGTTGCAGATCTGCTTGAGCGCGGTCAGCAGCTTGAGAATGCGCCCGCGCCGACCGATTCCGCTGCCGAGGCCGTCGTCGAAGGTGTCCCGCACCGTCCTCCGGTACAGCCCGGCCTGCTCGTCGGTCAGCGTGCAGGTCACCACCGACTCGACCTTCGGCGGCAGGTCGGTGGCGACCTCGCTCTTGAGGCGGCGCAACAGGAACGGCGCGACGACCGAACGCAGCCGCCGCGCGGCGTCGGCGTCCTGCCAGCGCTCGACCGGCACCGCGAACCGCTCCTTGAAGCGGGGGAATCCGCCCAGGAGGCCGGGATTCGCGAAGTGCATGATCGACCACAGCTCGGCGAGCCGGTTCTCCACCGGCGTGCCGGTGAGCGCCACCCGGGCGCCTGCGCGCAACCGGCGGGCGGCCTGCGCGGTCTGCCCGGCGTGGTTCTTGATCTGCTGCGCCTCGTCCAGCACCACGACCTCCCAGTCCACTTCGGACAGCAGGCCGGCGTCGGTGCGCAGCAGGGGATAGGTGGTGATCACGACGGAGCCGGGCGCGAACGCGTCGGGCGTGGTGGGCCGCCTGGGGCCGTGATGGCGCACGACCGGCAGCTTCGGCGCGAAGCGGTGGAGTTCGCGCTGCCAGTTGTCCACCACCGACGTCGGGCACACCACCAGCTGCGGCCGCGCACCGGCACGTGCCGCCAGCAGCGTGATGGTCTGCAGCGTTTTGCCGAGCCCCATGTCGTCGGCGAGCACCGCGCCGAATCCCAGCTCGGCCATGCTCTGCAGCCAGGCCGCGCCGCGCTGCTGGTAGCCGCGCAGCGTCGCGTCGATGCCGACCAACCGTGGTTCTCGCGAAGGTTCGCCGAGCCGCTCCACCAACTCGCGCAGTCGGCCACCGGCGGACACCTCGACGTCGCCGAGCTCGGTGGCCCGGCGTCCCTCCAGAACCGCCGCCAGCGCTTCGGACTCCGACAACCTCTGCGTTTTCCCGAGCACGGCACGGACGTTCCTCGCCTCGTGCACGTCGACGCGCACCCAGCGGCCGTGCCAGCGCACCAGCGGGCGGCCCGCCGCGATCAGCTCGTCGAGCTCGTCCGCGGTCAACGCCCGGTCGCCGATGGCGGCCTCCCAGCGGAACTGCGCCGAATCCAGGGAGTGGAGGCGGGCCCGCAGGCGGCGCACCCCGGTGAGGTCGGTCGGCACGTCGACGGCGATGCCCGCGGCGGTCAGCTCGGCCTCGCCGGTGGCCAGGAACTCCGCCGCCTGCGCGACGTCCAGCCGGGCTTCGGTCGGGCGTTGCTCGGACAGCGCCGCGTCCAGCGGCGGGAAGATCCGGGCCGCCTCGGCCAGCCCGCGCACCAGCGAATCCTGTGGTGCGCCGATGGAACCGCCCGGCAGCCGGAGCGTCGCGGAGCCGGCAGACCAGGCCCGCTCGGCCGGCACCGACACCTTCCGGTCGGCGGCGGCCTGGAGGTGGAAGCTCAGCGCCCACGGTGCGCCGTCATCGGCGGGCACCTCCAGGCGCAGGCGGAGCCGGCCACCGAGCGGACCGGGCGGGCCCGCCGGAAGCGGCCGGGCCCACGCCAGGACCTCGGTCCTCGCCTGCTCGTCGAGCCGCACGGCCGGATCCGGGCCGGTCAGCGCGGTGACCCACCTGCCTCCCCAGGAGCCGTTCCCGGCGATCGCCGTGCTTCGCGCGCACGCGTCCGCGACGGCGTCGCCGAAGGCGGCGAGGAGTTCCGCCGCGCTCCAGAGCACGCCGTCGCGGCGCAGCGCGTGCGCGGCCGGAGGCAGGGCCTCGGCGAGCGCGGCGAGCCGGTCGTCGTGCGGGTTCGCCAGGCGCCAGCAGGCGACGTCGTCGCGCGCCTCGGGCACCAGGTGTCCGGCGGCGACGTGCTCCAGTGCCAGTTTCGCGGCGACGCTCCAGGCGATCAGCGAGTCGCCGGGACGGCGCCAGCCCGGCCACCGGTCCGGGCTCGGCAGGGCCGCGAGCGGCGCGAGCGCGTAGCCGATCGGGATCAGCACGGCGGGCACGTCGGCCGCCTCGACCTCGCGGCCGGACGGCAGGACGGTCGGCAGTTCTTCTTGCGCACCAAGGGGAAACCCGAGGTCGCTCGCCGTCGCGGACGGGTCGTCGGTGCCCCACAGGGCGAGGTGCCCGGCGGATGGCAGCGGGCCGCGCGGCCGGAAGGTCGCCTGCAGCCGCGCCGGGATGCCGGATGTTCTGGTGCGTGCCGGAGCGGTAATGGGTGTCCTCCGTTCAGGCCGGTCGGCGGGCACAGTTGTCCCCCGAACGCGATGCCACGATTTCCCCGCCGCCGACGAACGGTACACAAGAATCGTTGCGCTGCCCAGAAATCCTGTTCAGCGCGCTATTTGACAAATGCCGCAGATCCTGTCCTCGAACTGATTTGACAAATCATCGAAGATGCCATCCAATGCGTCGCTGACCTGCGAATCCACCGCTGCGGAGGCGCCGCGAATAACGCGGTTCCGGTGCGGCTTCCGAACGGGGCCGTGGGGGGTTTTTGGTGGGGTTTGGTGGCCAAAAACTCACCGGCCCCCGGGGGGGCGGAAGCGGGGGCGTTAAGCAGAATTAGGTAAATTAAGAAGCGGGGTT
>NZ_JBFAKG010000002.1:171969-203075 GCF_040655595.1 Saccharopolyspora sp. NPDC050389 | reverse complement strand
CCGGCGGGGGGGGGCCCCCTTAACCGGGGGTGCGGGGGCGTTCCCCCCGGGGGCCGGTGTTTTTTGGGGCTGCTTGTGGCCACCCAAAAGACTCACGGCCCCGGAGCTGCGCGAACCGGGGGACTAACCGAAGAAGTCGAGAAGTGCCGTCGCGGTTTTCCGCGGCTCGTCCTCGGCGATGAAGTGTCCGGCATCGGGCACCGTCGCGCGGTGGGCGCCGGGAATGGCTGCGGCGAGGCGATCGCCGACGGAGGCGTCCAGCCACTCATCCCGCTCGCCCCACAGCACCAGGGTGGGCGCGGTGATCTCGCCGAGCCGGGCCACGACCTCTCGGGTGTCCTCGAAGCTCACGGCGGCCACCTGGTCGATCCAGCGCTGCTGCCCGGCTTCGCCGGCCCAGGGCGCGAGGTACGCCGCCTCGGCGGCGCCGGACATCCGGTGCGCGGCGGTGCGGAAGCGCGCGGCGATGATGTCGCCGAAGACGTGCGGCGGCATCGTGCGGTAGGCGTCCTCGTGGGTCTGCATGTGCTCGGTGAACGGGGTGTTCCACGGGCCGAGCACGGCGGCGTCGAGCAGCGCGAGGCTCCGGGCCGGCACCTGCTCGACCAAGTGGGCTCGCAGCACGATCCCGCCGCCGATGTCGTGCCCGACCAGGCTTGGCGCGTCGAGTCCCCAGTGTTCGACGAGCTCGGCGAGCGTCCGGGCCTGGCGGGCGATCGACGGGGCGACTCCGGGATGCGCGCGGGAATCGCCGAAGCCGAGCAGGTCCCACACGTGGACCGTGTGCCGCTGGGCGAGCACGGGGACGGCGTCGCGCCACAGGTACGACCAGGCTGGTGTGCCGTGGACCAGGACCACCGGCGGCCCGTCGCCGAAGACGCCGGTGGCGACCTCGCCGCCGGACACCTCGACCCGGTCGGTGAGCCGCCACGTCTCGGACTTCGTGAGCATCGATCCTCCATAGGTAAGGGATATATTCGAGTTTCTCCGGTTACAGTAGAGGAGAGTAAGGGTTGAAGACAATATTTAACGGTTACTCATTGGGGGCGGGGTTGGCCACCAGCCTGGTCAACACCGCGCCCGAGGTGCGAAGCGCCGGTGAGGTGCTGGTCGATCCCGCTGCCCTGGAGCACTTCCTCGAGGAGCACGAAATCCGGCCCGACGCCCTGGCGGACGGCAGGCCGACCGCCGCCGATCTCGACCAGGTGCGCGCGCTCCGCCAGGAGATCCGGGCCGTCATCGAAGCCGCCGACGAAGACCGGCTCGCCGAAGGCGCGGCGGCACTGGTCGCGCGGGCGGCCACCGGCCCGTCGCTCCACCGCGACGACGAAGGCCGGTGGCAGTGGCACGTCGCGACCGCGCCGCGCGCATCGCTCGCCGACGAGCTGGCGGTGCTCGTGGGAACCGGGCTGCTAGGTGCTCTGCGCGCGCTGGGGCACGACCGGTTCCGGGACTGCGCTTCGCCGGTGTGCAACGGGGTTTTCGTCGACACCAGCCGAGCGGGCCGCCGCCGCTACTGCATGCCCGAACTGTGCGGCAACCGCCTCAACGTCGCCAACCACCGAGCCCGCCGCCAAGCCGCCAAGCCCTAGTCGGGCTTCAGGACTCGGAGCCGGTGTCGTCCGGTTCGGCGGTCTGCTGATCGTCCGCCGGCGGCGTCGGGAGGCTGCCGCGCTGCCACTCGACGGTGATCTTGATGTGCGCCTCCGTGGTGGACTTCGCGATCGCCAGCGCGGCCCCGGCGCTGACCTTCAGCCCGATCTCGACGGCCACCTTGTCCGGCCGGGGATCGGGCAGGCTGCCCATCTTCGCGGCGACGGACCGGGCCACCGCCTTGGCGCGCTCGATGCCGGTTTCCAGGGTCTCCTCGGCGCGTTCCACGGCGGCGTCCCACCGGCGACCCGCGCTGACCGGCCCGTCGTAGTCCTCGTCGAGCTCGAACGGCAGCAGCTCGCCGTCCTCGGTGCGCACCTCGACGTACTCGTTCACCCTCGTTCTCCTAATCAGTTTTGGGAGTGAGCCATCCGGCACACTCCTGGTTGGTAGTCGGCCGGCGGGTGAGCACTCTTGTTTTCCTGCACCCCCTACGACGAGACCACCGCCTGGTGGCATCACACCGAAAACGCTGCGGCTTGACATTCAAGCTCCTGGGATGTCTCTCAGCAGACGGATCCCCGGTACGCGCCGTCCGGCAGGTTGCCGTCGTGCGCGGGCACCTCGCTGCGCCGCACCACGCCGCAGACGAGCTCCAGCCATTGCCGCGGGTCGCCCGATTCCAGCCCGCCGATGCTCGAACCCGCGTTGGCGTAGCCGGGAGCGGCCGGGCCGTCCAGATCCTCCACCAGATCGGTCGGGCGGCCGATCAACGCGGGCAGGCCCCAACCCACGTCGCGCTTCCACCGCTGGACCACGGTGCCGCCGTCCTTGGCGCCGGCCCCGATGTAGCCGGACATCGTGAGCTCCACCTCGTCGCGATCGACGAACCGCAGCTTCACGACACCCAGCGTTTCCTGGAGCCGGATCCGGGCCAGCCGCTCGTGGCCGGTCATGTCCCAGACCTCGACGCCGCTGTCCACGTACAGCGCGACCAGGTCGTCGAAGACGGCGGGCGCGATCGCGTCGCTGCGGGTTTCGGTCACGCCGAAGGCGAATTCCGAGCCGGGCACCTCCGCGCCGGTCCTGATGTCGTAGCGGCGCAGGCGCTTGTCCTGCGTGATCGCGATGATCTGGTCGCCGGCCCCGGCGAAGTCCGCCCGCCTGTCCGCCACGGTGAACGGCGTGCCGAGAGACCGGCCGCGGGAGTCCCACGCGCTGACGCGGTCTCCGTCCTGGACGATCAGGCGGTTTTCGTCGAGGAACACCGGTTTTCCGGGTTGGTCGATCTCGCCCATCGGCGCGAGGTCCGGCAGGCTCCACCGGGTGACCCGGCCGGATCCGACGGCGAGCGTGGCCGAGTCGGGGGAGACGGCGTAGGACAGGCCGAACGAGGTGCGGATCCGGTCGTCGTGGATCAGGGTTTCGCGGGTGCGGGTAACGGGATTCCACACCTCAAGACGGCCCTCGCTGTCCAGCATCACCACGTGGCGGCCATCCGGGGTGAAGTCGGCGTGGTTCGTGTTCGAAAGCGCCTGGTCCAGGGCGTCTTCCGGGGGAATGCGCAGGACGAGCGCCGAGCCGTTGCGGTGGAGGATCACGCGGTAGGTGCCGTCCGGCTCGACGGCCAGCCGGGTCGCCGCGAAGCCGTCCGGGACCTGGATCGCCCGCAGCCGGCCGTCGACCGGGCCGACCCGGAGGATCTCCGGCCCGTCCGACTCGGCCTGCTCGATCACGGCCGCGTGTTTCGCGTCGGGGCTGAAGACGCCCTGCTTGCAGGTCACCGACGTGACCCGGGCGAGGGTGGCGCCGCTGAACGCGCCGATGATGCTCAGGTCGCCTTCGTAGCACAGGGTGTGCGTCGGTTCGGGGCGTTCGGGCAGGTCCTCGCTGAATCCGCGGCTGAGCGGTCGGCGGGAACCGTCGGGCGCCAGCGCGACGACGCCGGTGTCGTCGTCGACGACGGCCTCGCCGGAGGGCAGGACGCCGACGAGCAGGAATCCGCCCGGCAGGGTGAGGGTGATCTCGCCCGCGGTGAGATCGCGCAGGTGCAGTTCGGTGGATTCCCGCTCGGCGTAGGCGATGTAGCGGCCCGTCCGGTCGCCGGCCACCAGGTCCGCCCGGGTGTCGATCGTGTGCCGGATGGCGCCGGTGCGGGCGTCGCGGATGGTGATCGGGCCCTTGTCGTCGTGCGTCGCCACCAGGTCGTCGCCGAGCCAGACCTGGTTCTTGCCGTCGGTGGCCACAGTGGACGTTTCCGGGTTCAGGCTCCAGATGTCGGTCGTGCGCGCGATCCTCGTGCCCGACGGATTCGGGATCGCCGACCCGTCGAGGGCCAGTTCGGCGTAGCGCAGTGAGCGGGAATGGCCGCGCAGCGACTCCCTGGTGTCCAGGCGATCGACGGTCCGGTACGCGCGCACGGCGTTGACGGCCTGCTCGCCGGGCGGATCCGCCACCCTGGACCGGGTGAGCAGGGCCTCGGCGGCGTTGTTGGCGGCGACCGTGCGTTGCTGGTCGAGCATCTGGTTCAGCACGAAGGTCAGCGAGGCGACGAGGCTCACGGTCGTGACCACGGCGATCATGCGCCACAGGAAGCGGCGGGCCGCCGCGGCGGAGCTGGCCGTGACGAGCTCGCGCTGCCTGTCGGTGATCCGGTCGGATCTCTCCAGAGCGTGGCGCAAGGCCTTGCCGCGCAGCAGAAGCGCGCGATCGCGGGTGTCGTGCCAGCGGTTCGCGGTGCGATCCAGATCGTCCTGCCACATGCGGAAGTCGCGGTCCTGCTCGACCCAGTGGCGCAGCCGTTTCCAGTGCCGCACCAGGGCTTCGTGCGCGAGCTCCACAGTGGAGGATCGGAGCGTGACGAGCCGGGTGCGGGCCAGCTCGGTCGCGATCGGACCGAGCTCGTCCGGCGCGACGGCCCGGCGCACGTATCCGCCGGACTCCAGCGGGCTGACCAGCTGTGTGAGCGCGTGGCGCACTTCGTTCGGGTCGAAGCGCCGCCACACCTGCTCCGCGTAGCCCGCCACCGCGCCGGCGACGCCGCCCAGCTCCCGGTACGCCCGGTGGGTCAGCACGCCCCGCTCTTGGCGCTCCCAGAGGAGCGTGAGGGTGAATTCCAGCAGTGGCAACGGATTTCGCTCGTCGGCCAGGTCGTCCAGCAAGGTTTCGGTCAGGCCGTTCTCCAGCACCGGCATGCCGACCGGGGCGAGTGGGCCTTCGATCACTTCGCGCAGTTCGGCCGTGCCCACGGTCGTGGTGCGGCGGGCGAGCGCGGCCCCGAAGCGGGTGTCGGCGAGCAGCGTGTCGAGCGGTTCGGCAGTCGTGGTGACGACCAGGTCGATCCGCGGGGTTCGGCGGTGCGAGTCGACGACCGCCAGCAGCGTCGCGAGGAGATCGGCCGTCTCGTCGGGGAACCGGGCCAACGCCTCGTCGAGCTGGTCCACGACGAGGACGAGGCGCCGGATGTCGTCCCGGACCAGGATGTGGTTCAGCGCGTCCTCGGCATCCCGGTCGTCCTGCAGCGCGGCGGCCAGCGCGGCTCCGGGGCTGCTGCCGGTGGCGGGGCGGACCACGATCGCCGGGACGTCCAGCTCGGCCAGCAGACCGGCCAGCACCAGCGACGACTTGCCGCAGCCGGACGGGCCGGTGACCACGGCGACGCCGTCCCGGTCCAGCCGTTCGGCCAGCTCGCGCGTGTCCTCCTCGCGGCCGAAGAAGTACTCGGCGTCCTCGCGCTGGAACGGCTCCAGGCCGCGGAACGGCGACGGTTGCGGCGCCGCCAGATCCGGCCACGCGTCGTGCAGGAGCGAGCCGGTCAGGGCGTAGCCGATCCGGTGCTCGCGGCGCGCCTCGACCTCGACGACCATCCCGACGACCGCGCCCAGGTCGTCGTCGAGCACCGGGCTGCCGCTGAAACCCCGCAGCATCGGCAGGCCGTGCGCGCGATCGTCCTCGATGTGCAGGCGCCCGTTGGCGATCGAGCCCCGCACCACGCCCTGCGACCACACGCCGTCCGGGCGGCGGTCGGGCACGCCGAACGTGCGCACCCGGTGATCCCGGACCTCGTCGGCCGCGACCACGCGCAACGCCCTGGCACGCGCAGGAACCCGGTCGAGGAGGAGACCGGCGACATCCGGATCAGCCGTGCGGTGCACGACCCGGGCGGAGCAGCGCTCGCCCAGGACCGGGAAGTCCAGCTCGACGTGGTCGTCGGCGACCAGGTGCGCGCAGGTCAGGACCAGGCCGTCGCCGACGAGGAAACCAACACCGACCGGCCGCCCGTCCCGGAACAACCGGACCAGCGCGCGTTCGACCAGCTCCACGCAGCCTCCCTGGGAATCGGAACCCTCGGCCAGATTGGCACGCCGAACGATCTTCGGGCGACGGATCGGGCGGATCGGCCTCCGCCCGCGCCGGCAAGGCCGCAACCGGCCGCCCTTCGTCACCCGATCGGACGAGTAGTGGTTGTTAGGATGCCTGCGGTCTGGGCGCTGCCCAGCGGTTTCTCCCGCAACACCCGGAGGTTCGATGGCCCAGTCGCCCGGAGACGGCCCGAAGCGCGTCGCGATCATCGGCAGCAGCGGCGGAAACCTGCACAGCCACGGCGGCGACGACCCGGCCCGGCTGCTGGCCGACATCGCGCGGCAGCTGGACGCGGCGGGCATCGAACTGGCCGCGGTGCAGTTCGTCGCCGCCCAATCGTCGATGGACCACGCCTCGGACGACACCGCGGCGACGCTGTGGACGCTGGAACCCGCTGGGCCGGCACCGACCGCGCAGGGCTCGCTGAGCGAGGTCAACGAGACGGCCGGGGAACACGACGAGCGCCTCGCGCAATCCTTGCGTTCCGGCGAGATCGACGGCTTGATCCTGGTCAGCGCGGACCCGTCCGGCACCAACGGCAAGGCGGTCGCCGCGGCGGCGGAGGTTCGCGCCCCGGCCAGCGGCACCGGCGGCACCTCGCTGGCCACCGCGCAGGCCCTCGGCGTCGACCTGGTCGCCGGATCCGGCACCACCGGCACGACCAGCGCCACCCGCGCGGTGTCCTACGTGTCCGGGCTCGCCCGCCGCTGGGGCCTGAAGTACCGGCCGGTCATCGGCAGCGGACCGTCCACAGTGGCCGAAGGCAGCCCGTGGCGGCGGATCAGCATCCGCGGGATCATGGTCGGCAGCATCCCCGCGTTCATCGCGATGGCCCTGGTGCTGGCGATCAGCAAGATCCCGGGGCTCGACTTCCTGTCGCCGGTCTTCGACACGCTCATGGAAGGGCTGCCGATCGTCGTGGCGGCCGTCGCCGCCCGCCGCGTCTCCGGGCTCGGCGAGGTCGGGCTGGTCGCCGGCGCGGTGGCCGGCATCCTGTCGGCGCAGGGCGGGATCCTCGGCGGCCTGGTGGGCGGCGTGCTCGCCGGCGTGCTCGCGTCGTACCTGCTCACCTGGACGCTGGCGCACCGGTTCCCGGCGACGACGGCGAACATCGTCACCGGCGGCCTCGCCGGGCTGCTCGGCGGGCTCGTCGTGCACTTCGCGCTCGCGCCGCTGACCAGTGCGATCGGCGACGGCGTCAAGACCGGCATCGAAGCGTTGGTGGAGTTCAACCCGCTGCTGGCCGGCGCGGTGGCCGGGCTGGTGATGTGGCCGGCGATCATCGGCGGCGTCTACCACGCGGTGATCCTGCCGCTCGTGCTGGTCGAGATGGGCGAAAAGGGCCACAGCTTCTTCGGCGCCATCGACATGGTGGGCCTGGTGATGGTCAGCCTCGGGATCACGCTGGCGAACGTGGTGCTGCCGCGCAGCAGCGGCGAGCGCGCGCTGGCGGCCTCGGGCGCGGCGGTCAACTTCGGCTTCGGCACCTTCGTGGAGGCGGCCTACCCGTTCCTGTTCGCCGACAAGCGGGTCTTCGCGGGTGCGCTGCTGAGCGCGGCGGCGGGTGGCGCGCTGGTCGGCTGGACGGGCTCGGAGGCGACCGCCTACCTGCCGGCGTTCGTGCCGCCGTTCATCGCGACGAACAAGCTCGGCATGGCCCTGGCGATGGTGGTGGCGTGCGCGTGCGCCTTCGCGGTGACGGCCCTGGCGAACCTCCACCACCGCCGCAAGCAACGCGCCTGATCAGGTGCCGTGTGTACTTCGTGCTGTAGAGCCTGTTTCCAAACTCGTCCTGCGTGGCGGTGCGGGTGGCGGCCCCCTGCGGGAGTCACCGCGGTCTTCTCGCTGTGGGATCCCCGACATCATGAATGGCCAATTCACCACGTCGGGGCTGTCCTCGCTGGGAGAACCCCGGAGGGGTGGGCACCGTGAACCCGCGGCGGTGCGGGTTGCGTGGGTGGGCTAAGCGGCTGCGCCGCTTCAAAGACAAAACGCCCGCGTTACTAGATCCGCACGTCACCACATCCAAAACAGCCTCTACAGCGGCACAAAGTACACACGGGCATTGGCCAGGGGAAACGTCAGGCCGCAGCGCGTTGCAGGGCAGGAGTGGCGATCGTGGGCGCGTTGCGGGGGAGTGCGCGGTCGAGGGCCACCAAGGCCAGGCCGAGGAGCAAGAACGCTCCGCCGTAGATCACCACGTTGAGCGCCATCCCGCCGTAGCCGAGCGCGTCGACGTCCAGGAACGGGTACGGGTACCGGTTCGGCTCGTCCAGCAGTGCGCCGCGGATCAGGGCGAACGCCAGGTAGCCGAACGGGTAGGCGAGCCAGTGCAGCGCGTTGGCCCAGCGGAACCGGCGGTGCTCGTCGAACAGCAGCCAGTCGACCGCCGCCGCGATCGGGGTGACCACGTGCACCAGCTGGTTTCCCAGCTCCCAGGTGTCGGACAGCGCGGCGGTCATCTGGAACGGCTGCCCGGCCAGCACCAGGTTGTAGACCAGCCCGGTGATCGCGATGAAGAGCGTGGTGCCGCCCTTGAGCCACTGCGGCGGATGTCCCGCGCCGCGCGCCGTCGCCACCGCGGCCCAGGCGAACACGACGCCCACGACGACATTGCTCTGGATCGTGAAGTACACCAGTGAGCCGGTGAAGCTGCCGTCCTTCGTGCTCAGGTAGATCCCGACGACGGCCGCCAGCGCCACGGCGATGCGGTAGAGCGTTGCGGCCGGCCTGCGCATGTTGTCCCACCCCAGAAAATGCGAAGAATCTTTCAAGATTCAGATTATCGGGGTGAACCGGGCGTGCCGACGTGATTTGCGGCGCACGAAAAACGGCCCGGCCCGAAAGAATTCGGGCCGGGCCGGTGGGGGCGCCGGATCAGTTCTGGGAAATCAGCGAACGCAGGAAGAAGACCAGGTTCGCCGGGCGCTCGGCGAGGCGGCGCATGAAGTAGCCGTACCACTCGTCGCCGTAGGCCACGTACACCCGCAGCTTGTTGCCCTCGGCGGCGATCCGCTTCTGCTCCTCGGCCCGGATGCCGTACAGCATCTGGAACTCGTAGCTGTCCGCGCTGCGCCCGGCCCGCGCGGCCAGGTCGGCGGCGATCGCCACCATCCGCGGGTCATGGCTGGCCACCATCGGGTAGCCGTCGCCCTCCATCAGGATCTTCAGGCAACGGACGTACGAGCGGTCCACCTCGGCCTTGTCCTGGTAGGCCACCGAGGCGGGCTCGGAGTACGCGCCCTTGCACAGCCGCACCCGGGAGCCCTCGCCCGCCAGGTCGCGGCAGTCCTGCTCGGTGCGGTGCAGGTACGCCTGCAGCACCGCGCCGACCCACGGGAAGTCCACCCGCAGGTCGCGGAGGATGCCCAGCGTCGAGTCGGTGGTGGTGTGGTCCTCCATGTCGAGGGTCACCGTGGTGCCGGCGGCGGCCGCGGCCTCGCAGATCAGCCGCGCGTTGTCCAGGGCGATCTTCTCGCCGTCGCTGGGCAGGAACTGCCCGACAGCGGAGAGCTTCACCGAGACCTCGGCCCGGTCGGCCAGGCCCTCGGCGGCGAGCACCTGCAGCATCTGTTCGTAGGCGCGGACGGTGTCGGTGGCCTGCTGCGCATCGAGGGTGTCTTCGCCGAGGTGGTCGAGCGTGACGTACATGTTCTGGTCACGCAGGGCTCGGGTGGCCCGGACCGCGTCCTCTGGCGTTGTGCCGGCCACGAACCGCTCGACGACCGGCTTGGTCAGCGGGTTGGCCTCCACGAGTCGGCGCACGCCCTGGGAACGGGCGGCGGCCAGCAAGGTGCTGCGCAGCATCGTGGTCTCCTTTTTTGCAGCTGTGCTCGGGGGTTCGGGGATCTCCTGCCTTCCGCGTTGCCTGCAGTCGAAGATGCGTGCCGCGGTTCGCCGAACGAGGCGAAGGGTTCGGAGTGGAAGAACTGCTAGGGATGTGGGGCACCCGCGATCGGGCGCGGGTGCCCCACACGCTCAGCCCATGTGGGGGTAGGCGATTCCGGTGGGGGCGTCCCAGGTTTCCTTGATCGCCCGCGGGCTGGTCCAGCGCTGGATGTTCAGCAGCGAACCGGCCTTGTCGTTGGTGCCGGAGGCGCGGCTGCCGCCGAAGGGCTGGCGGGAGACGATCGAGCCGGTGGGCTTGTCGTTGACGTAGAAGTTGCCGGCCGCGCCGCGCAGCTTCTGGTGGGCCAGCTCGATGGCGCTGCGGTCGGTGGCGAACACCGCGCCGGTGAGCGCGTAGGGGCTGGAGGCGTCGACGGTGTCGAGGATCTCGGTGTACTTGGCGTCGTCGTAGACGTGCACGGCGATGATCGGCCCGAAGTACTCGGTGGTGAACACCTCGTCGGTCGGGTCGTCGCAGACCAGCACGGTGGGCTCGACGAAGTAGCCGACCGAGTCGTCGTAGCCGCCGCCGGCGAGGACCTCGATGGAGTCGGTCTTGGCCGCGCGGTCCAGGGCCGCCTTGTGCTTGGCGAAGGCGCGGGCGTCGATGACGGCGCCGCCGAAGTAGGAGAAGTCGGTGACGTCGCCGTAGCGGACGGTGCGGGTGAGGTCGGCCAGCTCGTCGCGCAGGCCGCCTTCCCAGATGGAGCGCGGCACGTAGGCGCGGGAGGCCGCCGAGCACTTCTGGCCCTGGTACTCGAACGCGCCGCGGGCGAACGCCGTGGCCAGCGGGGTCGGGTTGGCCGAGGGGTGGACGACGATGAAGTCCTTGCCGCCTGTCTCGCCGACGATGCGCGGGTAGCTGCCGTAGCCGTCGAGGTTGTCGCCGATGGTGCGCCACAGCTTCTTGAAGGTGGCGGTGGAGCCGGTGAAGTGCAGGCCGGCGAAGCCCGGGTCGGTCAGCGCGACCTCGCTGACGGCCTGGCCGTCACCGGTGACGAGGTTGATCACGCCCGCCGGGAGTCCGGCGGCCTCGAACAGCCGCATGGTGAAGTGCGCGGCGAACTGCTGCGAGGGGGTCGGCTTCCACACCACGGTGTTGCCCATCAGCGCGGGGGCGGTGGGCAGGTTGCCGGCGATGGCGGTGAAGTTGAACGGCGTGATCGCGGTGACGAAGCCGTCCAGCGGGCGGTAGTCCATGCGGTTCCACTCGCCGGGAACCGACCGCGGCTGCTCGGCGATGATCTGCCGCGCGTAGTGGACGTTGAACCGCAGGAAGTCGATGAACTCGCAGGCGGCGTCGATCTCGGCCTGCTGCACCGACTTGGACTGGCCCAGGATGGTGGCGGCGTTGATGGTGTCCCGCCACGGGCCGGCGAGCAGGTCGGCGACGCGCAGCAGCACGGCGGCGCGCTCGTCGAACGACGTCGCGGCCCACGCGGGGGCGGCGTCCTTGGCGGCCTGCACGGCGTCGGCGACGTCGGTGGTGGTGGCCTGCGCGGCGGTGCCCAGCACGTGCTGGTGGTCGTGCGGCTGGACGACGTCGAAGCGCTCACCGCCGCCGAGGCGCTGCACGCCACCGATGGTCTGGGTGAGCTCGATGCGCTCGGACTCCAGCTCCGCGACCCGCTTCTGCAACGACTCCCGCTCCGGCGAGCCGGGCGCGTAGCCCTTGACCGGCTCGTTGTAGGGCACCGGTACCGAAGTGATGGCGTCCATGGCCAATTTCGCCTCCTTGCGAGAGTCGCTGTCTGGGACAAGTGTCCTGTTACTTGGGAGATTAAGGTTTCGTTAGCGCCCCGGGCTTGTCCGTTCGGCTATCGTTGGCAATATCGGATTGTCCGGTTGAACAAGTGGGGTTACTGGGTTGCACGAGGCCGAAATCGCCCCGGCGGTCGACGCGGTGGGCGTCGCCGTGGTCGGAGTGCCATTGCGCCAACTCCTGATCGCGGTCGGCGAGCCGCTGGTCGACGTGCTCGCGGCGCCGCGCGGTTTCGAGGTCGAGGTGCGCGACGTCGTAATTGTCGACCCTGAGGAGGAGTCCGGCAGCGGGCGCAACAGCGACTTCGTGCTGGTCATCGGCGCGCGGGGCCGGGCGGCCGCCAGGCTGGTGCGCGCGGCGGCGCGCGATGGCGCGGCGGCCGTGGCGGTGAAGGTCGACTCCGAATCCGACGCGCGCGCCCTGCGGGACACGGCGATCGACTGCCGGATCGCGCTGCTCGGCGTGCGGCCCGAGGTCCGCTGGGAACGGCTGGAGTCGTTCGCGCGCTCGGCCATCGACAACGCCCGCCTGACCACCGACGCGGACCTGGGCGAGGCGCTGGGCGACCTGTTCTCGCTGGCCCAGACGGTGGCGGCGATGACCGACGGCATCGTCGCGATCGAGGACACCGCGAGCCGGGTGCTCGCCTACTCGCGCTCCGACGACGAGGTCGACGAGCTGCGCCGGCTGTCGATCCTGGGCAGGCAGGGGCCGGAGCCGTACCTGGCGAAGCTCCGGGAATGGGGCGTCTACCAGCGGCTGCGTGCCGGCGAAGACGTCGTGCGGATCGACGAGCGGCCCGACCTGGGCATCCGCAGCCGGATGGCGGTCGGCATCCACGCGGGCACCCAGCCGCTGGGCACGATCTGGGTGCAGGAGGGCAAGCGGCCGCTGTCAGAGCATTCCGAGCGGGCGCTGCTGGGCGCGGCGCGGGTGGCGGCGCTGCAGCTGATCCGGCAGCGCACCGAGGCCACCGCCGGGCCGCGGTTCCGGGAGAACCTGCTGACCGGGCTGCTCGACGGCCTCATCGACGCCCAGTCGGTGGCCGACAACATCGGCGCGGACCCGGCGAAGCCCGCGGTGGTCGTGGTGTTCACGCTGCGCCCGTCGGACTCCAACTCGGACCGCTCCGAACTGGAGCTGCAGCGCGCCGAGATGACCAGCCTGATCTCGGTGCACGCCTCGGCCTACCGCCGCAGCGCGCTGGTCACCACGATCGGTTCGCGGGTGTACGTGCTGCTGCCGGATCTGCCGGAACGCTCGGCGGTGGCGTCGGCGCTGAGCCTGACGCGGGAGATCGTGGCGGCGGCCAAGCAACACCTGCGGGCGCGGGTGCAGGTGGGCGTGGGCTCGGCGGCGCGGACGCTGGACGAGGTGGCGGAGTCGCGCACCGAGGCGGATCGCATCCTCGACGCGATGACCCACGACCTGCGCGCGGAGATCGCGACGATCTCGGACGTCCGGGCGCAGGTCGTGGTCAGCGAGATCCTGACGGTGTTGCAGGGAAACGAGCGCTTCCGCGACTCCCGCCTGGCTGCGCTGCACGAGCACGACGCGGAGCACGGCACCGACCTGGCCCGCTCACTGCTGGCGTACCTGGAGGCGTTCGGCGACGTCCGAGGGGCCAGCGACGGCCTGCACGTCCACCCGAACACCCTGCGCTACCGGGTCCGCCGGGCGGGCGAGATCACGGGCATCGACCTCACCAACCCGACGGAACGCCTGAGCGCCCACCTCCAGCTGCTGTTGTCCCGCAGAGCGGCCCGCCGCTGACGGCTACTCGGTGGCGTCCTTGCGGATATTCGTCACCAGCACGGCGAAATCGTCGTAGGGCTCCGGATCATCGCCGTCGCCGGGCCACCAGTCGTACGCGGTCCACTCGCCGTTCTCCGCGACCTTGTCCGCGTGCAGCAACCAGTAGTTGCCCGCGCCACCGTCGTCGATCGAAACCAGCAGGCAGCGCTCGACCAGCTCGACCCACTCGTCCATGTCGGCCGATTTCCAGGCATCGAGCAGCTCGGGCTCCACGTCGGCGAACCAGCCGAGCTGCTCGGTGTTCAACAGGTCGACGGCGTAGGACATGCTGCTCCAGCCGTTGCTGGCCAGCAGGAAGTTGCGGTAGCTCGGCGGCAGCCGCACCCCGAGCCGCGCTTCGGCGGCGAGGACCGCTTCCTCGCCGGCAGGCTCGTAACCGAGCCACCCGGCCTCGCGCTGGGCCTCGCTCAGCATCCACTTCGCTCTGCCGTCCTCCTCGGCTTCACGCAGGAAAGACGAGGCCAGGAACTCGGAGCT
Source organism: Saccharopolyspora sp. NPDC050389 (assembly GCF_040655595.1). NCBI lineage: Bacteria > Bacillati > Actinomycetota > Actinomycetes > Pseudonocardiales > Pseudonocardiaceae > Saccharopolyspora > Saccharopolyspora sp. NPDC050389. The sequence goes on along the minus strand of NZ_JBFAKG010000002.1, from coordinate 189,178 downwards.
GTGGTCCTGGAGGAATTCGCACCACTCGGCGACGGTCGACGGCGGGGACGGATCCATGAGTGGAACTCCTTCGGCGGTACGTGCGGGTCATTCTCACGGAACCTCAAGGAATTCCGAACGGACTTGCCTTTTCAGGCCCGATCAGTGCCCGTCCGTCCCGGGGCTGCATCGGCCGCATCAGAGCCGGGCTTCGAGCCGCTCTTGCAGGGCTGTGTAGTCGTGCTGTGGGAAGAGCTCGGGGAAGAAGCGCAGCATCGACCGCAGGCTGTTCGCCGTGTGGTGGAAGTCGTCGCCCGCCAGGTTCGCGTCGGTGAACAGGTACTGCCAGCCGAAGGTGCCCTTCGTCAGCGCCAGCGCCGACAGGTATCCCAGGTAGTCCAGGTCCATCTGCAGGGCGCCGATCCGCGCGTCCCACACCCAGATCTCCAGCGGCGTTCGGTTCGGCTCGACGCGGACCGAGGTGATCACTCCGGTGCCCGCGTGCGGGTGGCCGTCGATCTCGCGGAACTGCGCCAGGAATTCGCGCTCGTCGTCCGGTGTTCCCTCCCAGGCCAGCGGCGGAGCGGACTCGAAGAGCGCGGCGTGGAACTGCGGCAACCGGAACTCGCCGCCCAGGTCCGCGAATTCCTCGGTCCCGCGCCAGTGACCGGAGATCCGCCTGAATCTCGGGGCGGATTCGGAGATCGCGGGATCGACCACGACGCCCTCCAGCTCCGGCAGGAGGGCGAACACCTCCATGGCTTCGGCGGCGAGTTCCGCCGCCGACATGCCGTTCTCGCCGACGGCATCGGGCTCCACCACCAAGGCGCCCCGGTGGACGACGATCGCGGGGCATTCCCGGAGTTCGGACAACGTCCGCGCCAGGATCTCCTCGTACTCGGTGGGATTCTTGATGGTGGTGCCGTCGGCGAGCTGCACGCGTTGCTCCTCTTCCCGAAGTGCTCGGCGGGAGAGTACTGAACTCGCGGGTGTCCGATGATCGTTTCCGGGGGATCGCGGGTCAGGCGGCGATGCGTTTGCCTTGGACGTCGGTTTCCACCGCTTCGACGTAGCGGGTCGCGACTTCGGTGGCCGGAATGCCTGGGGTTTCCTCCATGCCCAGCAGGGCAAGGGTTTCGCGGACCCAGCCGGGGCTGACGGCGTTGAGGCGGATGCCGCGCGGGAGCTCGATCGCCGCCGCTTCGACGAAGGCGTCCAGGCCCGCGTTGACCAGCGCTCCGAAGGAACCGCCCGGGGTCGGCTCCCGGAACGTGCCGCTGGTCAGAGTGATGGAACCGCCGTCCCGCAGGTGCTTCAGCGCGCGACGGACCAGGGTGACCTGGCCGAGCAGCTTTCCTTGCAGGCCAAGGGTGAACTCGGCATCGGACGGTTCGGTGAGCGGCATCAGCTGGCCGCTCGCCGCGCAGCAGACGATCGCGTCGACCGGGCCGACCGACTCCAGCAGCGCATCGATGGACTCGGGATCGGCCATGTCGACCCGCAGCGGTCCCCGGCGCGATGCGCGCAGCACCTCGTGCCCGCCGGCTTCCAGCGCACCCGCAACCGCTCCGCCGATGGTCCCCGCCCCGATGACGATCGCCTTCATCGCACTTCTCCTCGTTGTGCTCGGTGGTTTCGGGAACCATCCTGTGCCGCCCGGCGACCCCCACCCAGCCCTCTGCTGCGGGTACATCCACGGTGCCTGCACCTGCCAGGTGGAGGTTCGGCCGCGGCGGGAACGGCATGATGGGAGGCATGGATCAGCGTTCGGAACTGGGCGAATTCCTGCGTTCGCGCCGTGCCCGGATCAGTCCGGAGGAGGCCGGCGTGATCGCCTACGGCGGTCGCCGCCGGGTGCCGGGCCTGCGGCGGGAGGAGCTGGCGCAGCTCGCCGGAGTCAGCGCCGGGTACTACACGCGCCTGGAGCAGGGCCAGAGTCCGAACGCCTCGGATGCGGTGCTCGACGCCGTCGCCCGGGTGCTGCGCCTGGACGAGGACGAACGCGCGCACCTCTACGGGCTGGCGCGGCGAAAGACCAAGGGGAGCAAGCGACCTCGGCCCGAGCGCCTCCGCCCGGCGATCCGCGTCATGATCGAGTCGTTCGGCGACGTCCCGGCGCTCGTGCTGGGCAGGCGCCTCGACGTGCTGGCCTGGAACCGCATGGCGCACGCGCTGCTCGCCGCCCACCTCGACTTCGACGCCCCGCAGCGGCATGCGGACCGCCCCAACTGGGCGCGGCTGTTCTTCCTCGACCCGCACCTGCGCGAGCTGTTCGACGACTGGGCGCAGAAGGCCAAGGACACCGTTGCCGACCTGCGGCTGATCGCGGGGCGGTACCCGGACGACCAGAAGCTCACCGAGCTGGTCGGCGAACTGACGATGCACAGCCCGGAATTCGCCGCGCTGTGGGCGGCGCACCCGGTCAGCGCCTGCGCCCACCACAGCCTGCAGTTCCACCACCCGCTGGTCGGGGAGCTCACCCTCAACGACGAACTGCTGCGCCTCCCGGACGACGAAGGCCAGCGAATCGCGGTGTTCAACGCGGAGCCCGGCTCGTCCTCGGAAGCGGCGCTCAACCTCCTCGCCGACCTGACCGCCGGATCCTCGGGATTCGTGGAAGCACGGCGGCTTGCCGCGCGTGGTTGATCATGCGCAGTGGAGGTTGACAGCGAGGGCGTTTTGCCAGGTGAGTGCTCGTGAGTGCTTTGGACTGCTGTAGAGCCTGTTTCCGAACTCGTCCTGCGTGGCGGTGTGGGTGGCGGAACCTCAGAGGTCTTCTCGCTGTGGGATCCCCGACATCATGAATGACCAATTCACCACGTCGGGGCTGTCCTCGCGAGAAGACCTCTGAGAACCCGCGGCGGTGCCGGTTGCGGGGGTGGGCTAAGCGGCTGCGCCGCTTCAAAGACAAAACGCCCGCGTTACCAGATCCGCACGTCACTACATCCAAAACAGGCTCTACAGCAGTCCAAAACACCCACGAGCCCCGCTTCAGAGCTTGCGGAGGCGGACCCGGTTGATCGAGTGGTCGATGTCCTTGCGGAGCACCAGGGTCGCGCGGGGGCGGGTCGGGAGGATGTTCTCCACCAGGTTCGGCTCGTTGATCGTGCGCCACAGGTGGCCGGCCTCGGCGCGGGCCTCCTCGTCGGAGAGCTCCGAGAAGTGGTGGAAGTGCGAGTCCGGGTTCGCGAACGCCGTGCTGCGCAGCGCCAGGAAGCGGTCGGTGTACCAGCGGGCGATGTGGTCGGTGTGCGCGTCGACGTAGATCGAGAAGTCGAACAGGTCCGACACCGCCAGGCTCGGGCCGGGCTGCAGCACGTTCAGGCCCTCGATGATCAGGATGTCCGGCTTGCGGACCACGTTCCGCTCGCCGGGCAGGATGTCGTAGGCGACGTGCGAGTAGACCGGCGCGGTCACCTCCGGCGCACCGGACTTCACCTCGGTGACGAAGCGCAGCAGCGCCCGCCGGTCGTAGCTCTCCGGGAAGCCCTTGCGGTGCATCAGGCCGCGGCGCACCAGTTCGGCCTTCGAGTGCAGGAAGCCGTCGGTGGTGACCAGGTCGACCCGCGGGTGGTCGGGCCAGCGCGCCAGCAGCGCGCGCAGGATCCGCGCGGTGGTCGACTTGCCGACCGCGACGCTGCCCGCGATGCCGATCACGAACGGCACCTTCGTGCCGCGCGTCTCCTCGCCCAGGAACGTCGTGGTGGTCTCGTGCAGCCGCTGGCGGGCGGCCACCTGGAGGCTGATCAGCCGCGACAGCGGCAGGTAGACGTCGGCGACCTCGGCGAGGTCGACCGGCTCGCCGAGCCCGCGCAGGGCGACGAGCTCGTCCTCGGACAGCGGCAGAGGCAGGGAATCGCGCAGCTCCCGCCACTGCGCGCGGTGCAGCTCGACATACGGGCTCAGTTCGCGAACGCGCGTCACAAGCACCCCTCGGCATTGAGGCCCGGCAGGTAATGAACGCCGCCGGAACACCCGGCGACAATCCGAAACCCTAGGACGCGGAGGGCGCGTGACGCTGTGATCCAGTGCACGCTGAGACACAGCAAACATCCTTGATCGATCGCGAGTTATTCCGCCTTGCGGAGATCTTTTTCCATTGCTGATCAAGAGGTTCCCGTAAACGCCGGAACGCCGGACGACGCGTGGGCGTCGTCCGGCGTTCCGGGTTCCGGTCGTGGACCGGCGTCAACGGCTCACTTCGGAGGCTCGGTGGTGACGGCCTCGTTCAGCTTCGACTTGCGGTAGCCGTAGGCGAAGTAGATCACCAGGCCGATGGCGAACCAGACGGCGAACCGCAGCCAGGTCGCCGGGTCGAGGAACGTGACAAGCCAGATCGAGAACACGATGCCGATGATCGGCACGATCGGCATGCCCGGGCACTTGAAGCCGCGCGGCAGGTCCGGCCGCTTGTAGCGGAGCACGATCACGGCGGCGCACACGATCACGAACGCCAGCAGGATGCCGATGTTGGTCAGCTCCGCGGCCTCGCCGATCGGCAGCAGGCCGGCGATCGCCGCCGAGGCGATGCCGATGAGCCAGGTGAAGCGGCTCGGCACCTGCTTCACCGGGTGGGTCTTGGCGAACCACTGCGGCAGCAGGCCGTCCCGGCTCATCGCGTAGCCCACGCGGGTCACGCCGAGCATGAAGGTGAACAGCACGGTGAGGATGCCCAGGATGGCGCCGACCGCGATGATCGCGCCCAGCACCGGCAGGCCGACGTCGGCGAAGGCCGTGGCGAACGCGCTCTCGCTGCTGATCTGCTGGTACGGGACCATGCCGGTGAGCACCAGACAGGCCAGCACGTAGAGCACCATCGAGATGGCCAGCGAGTACATGATCGCCTTCGGCATGTGCCGCTGCGCGTCCTTGGACTCCTCGGCCGCCGTGCTCATCGCGTCGTAGCCGAACACCGCGAAGAACACCGTCGCCGCTCCGGCGAACGCGCCGCTGATGCCGAACGGGAAGAACGGGTTGTAGTTGCCTGCGTTGATGTGGAAGGCGCCGACGACGATCACGACGAGCACCACGGCGACCTTCAGGTACACCAGCATCGTCTCGAAGCGCGCCGCGCTCTTCATGCCCTGGTTGAGGATGAAGGCGATCAGCAGGCACAGCAGCGCCGCGAACAGGTTGATCTTGTAGCTGCCTTCCGGCGCGGCACCGGCCTCGGTGCCCGGCGCGCCCATCATCCACAGCGGTAGATCGATGTTGAGGAAGCCGAGTAGTTCGTTGAAGTACCCGGAGATGCCGATGGCGACCACCGCGACGATCGCGGTGTACTCCAGCAGCAGGTCCCAGCCGATCAGCCACCCGACGACCTCGCCGAGCACCGCGTAGCCGTAGGTGTAGGCCGAACCGGCCTTGGGGATCATGCCCGCGAACTCGGCGTAGGAGAACGCCGCGGCCGCGCTGGCGATGCCCGCGATCAGGAACGAGATCAGCACGGCGGGCCCGGCCTTCTCGTTGGCCACGGCACCGGCCAGGGAGAAGATGCCGGCGCCGATGATGCCGCCGACACCGATCGCGGTGAGCTGCCACAGGCCCAGCGTTCGCTTGAGCCCGGTGTCGCCGCCGTCCTCGACGATCGAGTCGATCGGCTTGCGGCGGAATATCCCCCGCCCGGGGTGGAGACTTGGTGTGGTCACGGCTTCTCCCGATGCATTTGTTCTCGCGAAACGGTACGTACATGGCGTGATCCGGCCCGGTGGACGTCCCGCGCAACGTCGTCCGTGTCCTGCATCACCAAAGGGTTTGCACGTTGCGGCGAAACCTACGCGTCGACGATGCGCAATCTGATTGTGGGGTCGGATGAGAGTTTCCGGACCCGTTTGGCCGAGTGGACAAATTGGCCGGTGAGGGGCCGAAGCCTGCCTCACAGCGGGGCGTGATCGGTAGCGACCCGTGACCCGCGGGCATCGCGATCGTTAGTGTTCACGCCGGAGTCCACTCGAGGCCAGCCCCGCAGCGGAAGTGAGAGTTGTGATGTCCAGTTACCGCACCGTCGTCGTCGGGACCGACGGCTCGGCGCCCTCGCTGCGCGCGGTGGCCCGCGCCGCCGGGGTCGCCGGCGAATCGACGGCCCGGCTGGTGATCGTCTGCGCCTACTACCCGAGCAGCGCGCGGGAGGTGGAGCACGCGCAGGACGCGCTCGGCGACGAGGCGTTCCAGGTGATCGGTTCGGCGCCGGCCGAGGACACCCTGCGCGAGGCGGCGGACGTCGCCCGCGCGGCGGGCGCGGCGGCGATCGAGACGTCCGCCTCGGTCGGGGCGCCGGTGTCGGTGCTGCTGGCCGCCGCCGAGAAGGAGTCCGCCGAGCTGCTGGTGGTGGGCAGCCGCGGGCTGAACACGTTGAAGGGGCGCATCCTCGGCTCGGTGCCGTCCGAGGTGTGCCGCCGGGCCGATTGCGATGTGCTCGTTGTCCGAACCGCGCGATAAGCCGTCGATGCGCGGCCACGAGGTCGAGGAGACCATTCTCGGCGGGCCCGCGCGCTACACCAAGGCCGAGGTCGCCGCGGCGGCCGGAGTGCCCGTCGCCCGCGCCGAGCAGCTGTGGCAGGCGATGGGCTTCGCGCACGTCGACGACGACGCGGTGGTGTTCACCGACGCCGACATCGCCGCGCTGCGCTCGCTGGTCGAGCTCGTCTCCGCCGAGGTGATCCCGCCCGAGCTGGAGTCGGCGGTGGCGCGGTCGCTGGCGCAGACCATGTCCCGGCTGGCGGAGTGGCAGGTCGGGATCTTCAAGTCGCTGCTGGGCGAGCAGTTCGCGGCGGACGTGGCGACCACGGCGCAGGTCGCCGACGTGATCCTGCCGGTGATGGAGCGAATGCAGGACTACGTGTGGCGGCGGCACCTGGCGGCCACCGCGGCGCGGGAGCTCGCCGAACGCGATCCCGGCGCCGACGAGCGGGTGCAGGTGATCGGCTTCGCCGACATCGTCGGCTACACCCGGTTGATCAGGGACTTCACCGAGCTGGAGCTGGCGCGGCTGATCGACGGCTTCGAGTCGCTGGCCGGCGGCGTGGTCGCGGAGAACTACGGCCGGGTGGTCAAGACGGTCGGCGACGAGGTGCTGTTCGTGACCGACAACGCGGCGGAGGCCGCCGAGATCGCGCTGACGCTGAACGAGGAGATCGCCAAGACCGGCCTGCTGCCGCCGCTGCGGATCGGGCTCGCGATGGGCCCGGTGCTGGCGCGCTTCGGCGACGTCTACGGGTCGACGGTGAACATCGCGAGCCGGCTCACCTCGGTCGCCCGTCCTGCCTCGGTGCTGGTGGACCGGGAGCTGGCGGCCGCGCTGCGGGGACATCCGGAATACCGGCTGATCTCGGTGGGGCCGACCAAGGTGCAGAGTTTCCGCGGCCTGCGGGCCTGGGCGCTGCGCCGATCGGCGTGACGAGCACACGAACGGATGCATTCGATGTGATCTAAATCCTGTTTCGCTTGCATGCGACAAGCAAGTATGCTCGACAGAAGGTCGCTCGGGGTTGATCACCTGGTGTTTTGCGATCTTCGCCGGTCAACGGGGTCATTTCGATCTGGTTGATTTGGCCTTTTTGTCCGCGTTGCGGACGTGTGCGCGCCGCGTAAAGCGGGATGCCTGCGGGCTTGACCGGCAATAGAGTCGGGACATGGCCGATCGGGGAACAGTCGCGGCAGGAAGCCATTCCGACGAAGTATCCGCTCTGGTGGCGCAGTACGGCCGGTTGCCGGCCGACGCGCCGGTGCGCCTGGCGAAACCGACCTCGAACCTGTTCCGGTTCCGCGCGCCGTCGCAGGGGCCGGGGCTGGACGTCGGGCGGTTCAACCGGGTGCTGGAAGTGGATTCAGCCAGCCACACCGCGCAGGTGCAGGGCATGGCGACCTACGAGAGCATCGTCGACGCGCTGCTGCCGTCCGGGCACATCCCATTCGTGGTGCCCCAGCTCAAGACGATCACGTTGGGCGGTGCGGTCGCCGGGCTGGGCATCGAGTCCACCTCGTTCCGCAACGGTCTGCCGCACGAATCCGTGCGGGAGATGGAGATCCTCACCGGCGCCGGTGAGGTCGTCCGCGCCCGCCCGGACAACGAGCACGCCGATCTGTTCCGCGGATTTCCCAACTCCTACGGCACGCTCGGCTACGCGCTGCGGCTGGAGATCGAGCTGGAGCAGGTCAAGCCGTACGTCCGGTTGCGGCACGTGCGCTTCGCCTCGGCGCGGGAATGCGCCACCGCGATCGCCGAGATCTGCCGCGACCGCAGCTTCGACGGGGAGCCCGTCGACTTCCTCGACGGCACCGTGTTCAGCGCCCGCGAGCAGTACCTGACGCTGGGGTCCTATGTGGACAAGGCGCCGTTCGCCAGCGACTACACCGGCCAGCAGGTCTACTACCGGTCCATCCAGCAGCGGCAGGTCGACTACCTGGGCATCCACGACTACCTGTGGCGCTGGGACACCGACTGGTTCTGGTGCTCCCGCGCGCTCGGCGCGCAGCACCCGCTCGTCCGCCGGTTCTGGCCGCAGCAGTACCGCCGCTCCGACGTGTACCGCCGGATCGTGGCCTGGGACCGCCGCCACGCGGTCACCGACCGGATCGCGACGCTGCGCGGCAAGGGGCTCAACGAGCCGGTGATCCAGGACGTGGAGATCCCGGTTGACCGGCTGCCGGAGTTCCTGGAGTTCTTCCACCGCGACATCGGCATCGCTCCCGTCTGGCTGTGCCCCGTGCAGCTGCGCGACGCCAAGGGCTGGCCGCTGTACCCGATGGATCCCGACACGCTTTACGTCAACGTCGGCTTCTGGGCCACGGTGCCGCTGCGGCCCGGCGAGGCGCCGGGCCGGTACAACCGGGCCATCGAGCGCGCGGTGACCGAGCTCGGCGGGCACAAGTCGCTGTACTCCAACTCCTACTTCGAGGAGGCGGAGTTCTGGCAGCTCTACAACCGTCCCGCCTACCAGCAGCTGAAGGAGCGCTACGACCCGAAGGGCCGGCTTCCCGGGCTGTACGAGAAATGCGTGGGGGAAAAGTGAGCAGGAAGGAGATCCGCTGATGGGCTGGGCACAGGTGTTCACGCGCATCCTCGGAAGCGACGTCTCGGTGGAGATCCGCGCGTTCGACGGCAGCCACGCCGGGCGCCCCGGGGCGGACGTGCGCTTGGAAATCCGTTCGCCGCTTGCGCTTTCGCATCTCGCCGCCGCGCCGGGCGAGCTCGGCCTGGCACGCGCCTTCGTCACCGGGGCGATCGAGGTGCACGGCGACATGTACACCGCGCTGGCCGCGTTCCCGGCCGTCGCGCTCAACGACATCTCGCCGAGCCTGCGCCGCGAACTGGCGGTGAAACTGGCCGGATACCGGCTGTGGTGGCCGGTGCGCCCGCCGGCGGTCGAGCACCGCCCGCGCGGTTGGCGGCACTCGAAGCGCCGCGACAGCAAGTCGATCTCGTACCACTACGACGTGTCCAACCGGTTCTACGAATGGGTGCTGGGCCCGTCGATGGCCTACACCTGCGCGGTCTACCCCGAGCAGACGTCCACTTTGGAGGAAGCGCAGTTCACCAAGCACGACCTGGTGGCGCGCAAGCTCGGGCTGCAGGAAGGCATGCGGCTGCTGGACGTCGGCTGCGGCTGGGGCGGCATGGTGATGCACGCGGCCGAGCACTACGGCGTGCGCGCGCTCGGCGTGACACTGTCGCGGCAGCAGGCGCAGTGGGCGCAGAAAGCCATCGCCGAACGCGGCCTGGCGGACCTCGCCGAGGTGCGATACCTGGACTACCGCGACGTCACCGAGACCGGCTTCGACGCGGTCAGCTCGATCGGGCTCACCGAGCACATCGGTCTGGCGCAGCTGCCGGGCTACTTCTCGTTCCTGGCGGGCAAGCTGCGTCCCGGCGGGCGGCTGCTCAACCACTGCATCACCCGGCCGGACGGCAGCCACGGCTCGCGGCCGGGCAAGTTCATCGGCCGCTACGTGTTCCCGGACGGCGAGCTGGAGCCGGTGGGCACGCTGGTGTCGGCGATGAACGACAACGGCTTCGAGGTGCGGCACGAGGAGAACCTCCGGGAGCACTACGCGCTGACGCTTGCCGGTTGGTGCAAGAACCTGGAGGAGCACTGGGACGAGGCGGTCGCGGAGGCCGGCCTCGACCGGGCGCGCGTGTGGCGGCTCTACATGGCGGCCTGCCAGTTGGGCTTCGAGCGCAACATCGTCCAGCTGCACCAGGTCCTCGGCGTCCGCCTGGACGACACCGACGCCCACTACCCGCTGCGCCCGGCCTGGTAAGCGCTCCGTTTCCGCTGGTCAGGGCCCGTGTGTACTTTGTGTCGCCATAGCAGCGCAAAGTACACACGGGCCCTTCCGGGCGTCCGCGATGAGTTCTGCCGCGGTCGCCGGTCTACCCGTCTGCAGCCAGCATGATGGCGACGAGACGGGAGACGGTCATGTACGAGATCAAGCAGAAGATCATCACCAACCTCTGGTTCGACACCGAGGCCGAGGAAGCCGCGCAGCACTACGCCGGCATCTTCGACGGCTCGCGCATCGTGCACGTGCAGCGCTACGGCGACGCGGGGCCGGGCGAGCCGGGAACGGTCATGACCGTGCTGTTCGAGCTGGCCGGGCAGCAGTTCGTGGGCATCAACGGCGGCCCGGAGTTCAAGTTCACCGAGGCGATCTCGCTGGAGGTCCTGTGCGACTCGCAGGACGAGGTGGACCGGCTGTGGGAGCGGCTCGGCGAGGGCGGCGAGCCCGGCCCCTGCGGCTGGCTGAAGGACAAGTACGGCCTGTCCTGGCAGATCGTCCCGCGCCGCCTGTACGAGCTGATCACCGATCAGGACGAGGCCAAGGCCCAGCGCGCGATGAAGGCGATGCTGAGCATGGGCAAGCTCGACATCGCGGCCCTCGAAGCAGCCGCCGAGGGCTGACCCCGCCGATCCGCGCATTCCTCCCCCGAAGTGGTGTTCGCTGCTGGCAAACTGCCGGTGGCCGACACGAGGTGAGGGATGAGCGAGATTTCCGGGGAAGCGCGCGATCTCAGCGACATCGACCTGCTCCGGCGCCGCTGCGAGTTCGACGCGGCGCAACAGGCCGCCGACGCGGCTCTCGCCTTGGCGGACAGCGCCGAACTGCGCGTCCTGCGGGGCCGGGTGGCGCTGGACCGCATCGCCGTCGAAACCGCCTTGGTCGAGTTCGAGCGGGCGCTCGAACTCGACCCGGAATCCGAACGCGCGCACGCCTGGCGCGTCGCCGCGTTGGCACGCAGCTACCGCTACGACGAGGCGCTGGAGTTCGCCGAGTCCGGGCTTGAGCGCTTCCCGGACGGCGTGTTCGTCCGCGTGGCGCTTGGGCGCCTGCTCATGGGGATGGAGCGCCCGAGCGATGCGATGCGGCACCTGGAGAAGGCACTCGCGATCGCTCCGGACGACGTCAACGCCATCGAATGGCGATGCCTGGCAATGCACGCGGTCGGCGAGCTCGACGCCGCCGTGGCGGCTTCGCAGGAAGCGGTGAGCCGGCTCCCTGACGAGGCGGATCTCCTGGAAGCGCTGGCTTACCTGGAGATCGAGCAGCTCCGCTACGAGTCGGCGTTGCGCACCCTGGACCGCGCGCTCGAAGTGGATCCGTGGCATGCGCTCGCGCACGAGCGCAAGATCCTTCTCCTGCGACTGCTGACCAGGTTCGATCAGGCCGAGCAGGCGGCCGCAGAGGCGCTGGCCCGGCTGCCACATTCGCCGGACCTGCTGGTCGAGTATGCCCTGATCGCGGCCCGGCGAGGCCGGGACGAACTGGCCGTCGAGCGCATCGAACGGGCCGTCGTGGTCGCCCCGGACAACCCGGTCATCGCGGACTGGCATGCGACGTTCCTCCGGGACGCGAAACGGCCCGAAGACGCCGAAACCGTGCTCGACGCGGCCCTGGCCGTGAACCCGGAATCGCCCCGGCTGCTCCTGGAACTCGCGTGGCTGCGCACCTCCCAGGACCGGCACGATGAGGCGGTCGAGTTGGCGCGGACCGCGGTGCGGATCGATCCGTACCGGATGTACGCCCGCACCGTGGAGATCGGCGTGCTGCGCGTCGCGGGCCGGTTGGAGGATGCGGAGAAGGCGGCCCGGTCCGCACTGCGGCAGTTCCCCTCCGGCGAAGACATCCGGCTCGATTTGGTCAACGTGCTCAGTTCGCAGGGCCGAAACGAGAAGGCGTTGCAGGAGTGCCTCCGCTTCCTGGACGACAACCCGCACGACGTCGACCTGATCTCCGCCAGGTGCAACCTGCTCGACCGGCTGCGCCGCTACGACGAAGAGCTGGCCGCGGCGCAGGACGCGCAGCGCCGGTTCCCCGACGTACCGGCACTGCGCTACCTGGTAGGCCGGATCCACCGGTCCCGGGCGGACTACGACGCCGCACTCCCATGGGTGGAGCGCACTCTCGACGTGGCGCCTGCCCATGTCGACGCACTGGAATCAAGGGCGTTGATCCTCCGCCTGACCAGGCGGTTCGACCAAGCCGAAGAGGCCGCCCGGGCGGGCTTGCGCAAGGTGCCGACCGCCCCTGAACTGCACGAGGAACTGTCCCTGGCCTTGTCTTGCCAGAGCCGGTACGACGACGCGGTCGCTGCGCTGGAGGACGGCCTCAAGGCATGCGGTGAGACGTGGTACCTGTGCGAGGCACTGATCGCGGAGTACACCCGGCAGGGTCGTCACGTGGAGGCTCTCCAGACAGCCGATCGCGCCTTGCGGCTGGATCCCGGGAACGTGTCGGCCCTGTTGGAGCGCTTCGACGCGCTGATGGAGCTGCGCCGGTTCGACGAGGTCGACGCCCTCGCGGCCCGGCTGGCCGCGGAGTTCGGCGAGGACGAGGACGTCATCCGAAAACTCGGTTGGCGGGAGGTGCTCCTCGGCCGTGTCGATGCGGCGATCGAGTTCTTCCGCCGCAACCGTGGCGGCAACAGTCCGATGGTCGCCCTGCAGGACCAGGTCAAGGCGCTGCGCATCGCCGATCGTTACGACGAGGCCGCCGCGTTGCTGCGCGAGGAGTTGGCGCTGGATCCGGATTCCCGGTTCCTCCTGCTGGAGCTGAGCCGGACGTTCCGCCAGGCCGGCCGGTTTGAGGACGCCCTTCGGCTGGCACGCCGGGCGCAGCGGGCGGAGCCGCACTCCCGGGTCGCGGTGTGGGACGAGATCATCGCCCTGCAGCGGATGCGCTTGGCTGCGGAGGCCGAAGCGGCCACGCTGGCCGCGATCGAGCGGTTCCCCCACGACCTGGACTTCCCGCGGCTGCTGAGCGAGATCTACGCCGACACCAACCGTCCGGACCAGGCACTGTCCTGTTTGGACAAGATTCTGTCGGTCAGCCCGTACAGCTCGGACTTCGTCGTGCTGAAGGCCGGTGTGCTGCGCAAGCAGCGCAGGTACCGCGAAGCGGAGCGCGTCGTGCTCGGTTACCTGCGGCGATATCCCCGTGAACGGACGTTGCTGGTCGAGCTGGGCTGGATCCAGCTCGCGCAACGGCGGTTCACCGAGGCGGAGAAGCACTTTTCAGGGCTGCTCGACGACGTGTTCAGGCCAGGCGAGCGAATCAACCCGCTCCTGGGCTTGGGCTGGGTTGCGTTGCGGGGCAACGACATCCAGAAGGCGCAACGGCATTTCCGGGCCGCGCTGGAACTCGACCCGCGCGACGACGAGAACCGGCTCTCACTGGCCGCCGCGCTGCTGCGCGATGCGGGAACAGCACAGCACGACGAGGTGGAGCGGTTGTGCCTCGGCGTGCTCGAAGACGACCCGTGCGACGACGAGGCGCATGCGCTGCTGGGCGTGCTGAACTTCCGGCGCGGCAACCACGCCGCCGCCGAGCACCACCTGCGCACCGCCGTCGAACTCGTCCCCGGCGGAGGCCCGATCGTCGACCTGGCCGCGCTGTACAGCCAGCTCGGGCGCTTCGACGAGGCCGAGAAGTTGCTGGACCAAGCCGTCGAGCGGGACTGGTACGACGTGCAGGCGCACGTCGAGCTGGGCAACGTCTACCTCCAGCGGGACGTCGACGGCGGAGAGCCGGGGGAGTGGGCCGGGCAGGCGGCGCAGCAGTTCCGGCAGGCGACCGTGCTGGATCCGGGCAACGGGACCGCTGCGATCGGGCTGGCCCGCTCGGTGATGCGGTCCTCCGGTGATCTGGTGAGCGCGGAGGAGCCGCTGCGCTACGCGCTCGACCGGTCGGACTGCGACCTGCCGAAGTGGCGGCTGCAGGTCGAGCTGGCCCGGTTGCTGGTGCAGCGGGGCGACGCGACCGGCAGCGAGGACCTCTACCTGGAGGCGTTGGCGGTCGCCCGCGAGGCGATCGGCTCAGCCTCGGACCAGGCCGAACCGCACTTCGTGGCGGGTGTTGCGGCGTACAAGATCGGAGAGAGCGGCGACGTGCAGCTCTCGTCGCTGCACTTCCGCCGGGCGATGCGCTACCTGCGCCGGGTGGAGAAGTTCGACAGCCGGAACTCCGAGGCGCACCGGCTCCGGGTGCTCGCGCAGCAGCGCATCCGGCGGGCCCGCTCCAGCGTGGTCGGCAGCACCGCGCTGATCACCGTGTCGCTGGTGATGCTGGCCCTGCTCTGGAGCGCGTTCTTCCTGCGGTACCAGGTGCCGACCGTGCTGCTCGGCACCTTGACGCCGGTGCTCGTCGCGATGGTGGCGATCGGTTTCCTGCTGCCGCTGCTGGTCCGGCTGAAGCTGCCCGGCGGCCTGGAAGCCGATCTTTCCGCGAGCCTGCACCAGGTTTCCTCCGGCCCGACCGGCGAGGTCACCCTCGGTTCCGGGCGCTACGGGAGCCGGCCCAACGAGCAGGCGCGGTCCCGCCCGGCATCGCTGAGCGAAGGCCCGCGCGGCGAGCTCTCCGGCCGCAGCTGACTACTCCAGGTCCTCCAGGGTCAGGGGCGGGACGAAGTCGCCGATGCGGCTGCGGATCCAGAACGCGCCCGTTTCGCGGTGCTCGGCGCGGGTCGCGAAGCGGTAGCGGTAGAACTGCGCCCGGACCAGCCGCGGCGGCGACTCCGGGAACGGGTTGTGCCGCAGCAGGCGTAGCACGTGCTCTTCGTTGCGCAGCAACGCTTTCACCAGGTTCGGTAGCCAGGACCGGCCGTAGCTGGGAGAGATCGCGAGGAACCACATCAGCCAGTCCAGGCGGAGGTGGTAGGGCGCGACCTGCGGCGGCCGCCGGTGCGGGTCGCCGGGCTTGCCCTTGAACTCGTACGCCAGCCACTCGCCGTCCGCGTCGGCCGCGCCCTCGATGATCACCTCGTAGCGGGTTCGCGTGACGCTGCCGAAGGCGCCGTAGGTGTTGCCCAGGTGCAGCCGGTTGAAGCTGCGGTTCATCACCTGTCGCCGCCCCAGCATGTTCCGCACCGGCCAGTAGCTGAGCACCACGAACACCACCGTCACGACGAGCACCGCGGCGACGAACCACGGCGGCGGCGCGGCCAGCGGCGGCGGTTCCGGCGTCACCCAGCGCAGCAGCCACGAGCCCATCGCCGAGAAGGCCAGCGTGATGGTCAGCCAGTTCAGCCAGGCGAAGTTGCCGCTGAGCATCAGCCAGCCCTGCGTGACCACGACGATCAGGGCGGCGATGGTGGCGGCCGGCTGCGGCGCGAACAGCACGAACGGCACCACCAGCTGCGTGCCGTGGTTTGCCGCGACCTCGACCTTGTGCAGCGGGCGCGGCAACCAGTGGAACCAGCGGCTGAGCGGGCCGGGCATCGGCTGCGTCTCGTGGTGGTAGTACAGCGCCGTGAAGTCCCGCCAGCAGGAGTCGCCGCGCAGCTTGATCAGCCCGGCGCCGAACTCCACGCGGAACAGCAGCCAGGTGAGCAGCCACAGCACCGGCGCGGGCGGCGCGACCGACCCGGGCCCGAGGAAGATCGCCAGGAATCCGGCCTCCAGCAGCAGCGATTCCCAGCCGAACGAGTACCAGACCTGCCCGACGTTGGCGATCGACAGGTACAGCAGCCACAACACCAGCCACAGCACGATCCACGCCCACAGCGGCGCGAAGTCGACGACCAGCGCCAGCAAGCTGCCGACGATCCCGGCCCAGCAGACGCCCGCGAAGAACCGGTCGGAATAGCGCAGGTGGAACAGGCTCGGCGCGCCGCGGAACGGGACGCGCGCCAGGAACCGGGGGATCGGCGTGAGGCCGCGTTCGCCCAGCAGGCCCCGGAACTGGCGCAGCGCGCAGGCGAAACCCACCAGGTATCCGACCGCGAGCAGATGCTGCACCGCGAACCGCGCGGCCCAGTAGTCGGGCGCCGAAAACCAGTCCCACATCCTCCCCACCATCCCTGCCGGTGGACGGCTCCTAGAATCTCGTACCGACGGTGTGGAGGCGAGCTTGCTGGACGATGTGGTGGCGGTGCTGGCCTGTCCGCACTGCGGTGCGGACCTGGACCGGGCCGGCAACAGCCTGCGCTGCGCGGCGAACCACGTGTTCGACATCGCGCGCCAGGGCTACGTGAGCCTGCTGCCGGGCGGCACGAAGGTCGTCGGCGACACGGCGGCGATGGTCGCGGCGCGAGCGGAGTTCCTCGAAGCGGGCCATTACGCCCCGATCGCGGACGCGGTGGCGTCGGCGGTGGCCTCGGTCGATGGCTGCGTCGTGGACATCGGCGCCGGTACCGGCTACTACCTCGCGCGGGCCCTGGCGGATTCGGACCGTCTTGGGGTCGCTCTGGACGTCTCCAAGTACGCCTGCCGTCGCGCCGCCAAGGCGCACCCGCGCATGGGCGCTGCGGTGGCCGACGCGTGGCAAACGCTGCCGGTGCGCAGCGGCGCGGCGTCGGCGGTGCTGAACGTTTTCGCACCGCGCAACGCGGCGGAGATGCACCGGGTGCTGCGCCCCGGCGGCGAGCTGGTGGTGGTCGTCCCGAACCCGGGCCACCTCGGGGAGCTCGTCTCGGCGCTCGGCCTCCTCAACGTCGACGAGCGCAAACAAGAGCGGCTGACCGAACAACTGGCCGACCACTTCGACCTGCTGTCGCAGCAGACCTGCGAGTTCAGCCTGTCGCTGACCCAGGAGGAGGCGGAGTCAGTGGTGGCGATGGGCCCCAGCGCCTGGCACGCCGACCCCGAAGACCTCCGCGCCCGCATCGCCCCCCTGCCGAAGCCGGTCACACCGATGGCTTCGGTCGCAGTGGCGGTGTATCGGCGCCGAGGGTGAAGACCCGTGCGTGTTTTGGGGCGGCTATAAGCCCCAAAAAAAACACACCGCAAAACAAACA